>NZ_JAPFGX010000085.1:0-1097 GCF_059803575.1 Sphingomonas sp. URJC2 | reverse complement strand
GCGCGGTCGAGCAGGCGCGGGAGCGGGCGGCCGAACTGGCGCACCGGCTGGCCGGGCTGGGGGCCGAGCGAGATGCCGCGCGGACGCGGCTCGCCGATCTCGGTCAGGCGCGGGCGCGGCTGGATGCCGACCGGGCGCGCGAAGGGGCGCTGGCCAATGACGCCGCCGAGGCAATTGCCCGGCTGGGCGATGAGGTGCGGCTGCTCGCCGCGCGCATCGCCGAGGCCGAAGCCGAAGGCCCGGCGCTGGCCGCCGCGCTTGCCGAGGCCGAAAGCGCCGCCCGCGATGCCGAAGTCGCGCTCGCCCAGGCGCTGTCGCGGCAGGCGCGCGAACAGGCGGATGCCCAGATTGCCCGCTCCGGCGTGGCGGTGGCGCGCGCGCGGCGCGACCGGGCGGGGCGCGATCTGGCGCAGGTCGATGCCGAGATCGCGGCCCTTGGCGACGATGCCGCGCTGGCCAGCGCCCGCGCCGCCGCCACCAGCGAGCGGAGCGCCGCCGAACAGGCCGCTGCCGAGGCCGGACAGGCGATCGAGGCCGCCGAGGCGGCACGCACGGGCGCGGCGGCTGCGCGCGACACCGCCGAATCGGCGCTGGCCGCTGCCCGGGCCGGGCTGGGCGCGCTTGAGGCCGAACGGGCGGCGCTCGCCAAGACACTCGCCGGGCGCGGCGGCGACCGGCTGATCGACCATGTCCGCGCCGCCCCCGGGCATGAACGGGCGCTGGCGGCGGCCTTTGGCGACGAACTCGATCTGCCGGTCGGCGGCTGGCGCGATCCGGCGGGCGGTGCAGATGCAGGAAACGATCCGGCGCTGCCGGCTGGCGCAGGGCGGCTCGCCGATTATGTCACCGCCCCGGCGGCGCTCAGGCGGCGGCTGGCGCAGATCGCGCTGATGCCGGTCGATCCGGGCGTGCCGCTCGCCGCCGGGCAGGCGCTGGTCACGCCCGAGGGGCGGATGCGGCGCTGGGACGGGCTGGAAACCGAGGAGGGCGGCGCGGCGGCGGCCGAACGGCTGATCCGCGCCAACCGGCTCGACGCGCTCGACGCCGCTCTGCCCGAGGCGCGGCAGGCCGCAGGCCGGGCCGAGGCGGAGATGACC
>NZ_JAPFGX010000084.1:0-1165 GCF_059803575.1 Sphingomonas sp. URJC2 | reverse complement strand
GGCCAGCGCCGTCGCGCGCGGCGGCGCATGGCCGGTCAGCGCGCGATAGGTGGCCGCCAGCCGCGCATAAATGCCCGACAGGGCGCGCCGATAGGGTTCGTCGGCGCGCGCCGGGGCGCCGTCATGGCTGGCCTCGGCCAGTGCGCGCACCGCGTCGCTGACCTCGGCCAGCTCGGTCGATACTGACAATTCCGCGCCCAGCGCGTGCACGGCATCGAGATAATGGCCAAGCGCGACCTCCGCCCCGCGCGCCAGCGCCAGTTCCAGCGAGGCGGCGGTAACGAACGGATTGCCGTCCCGGTCGCCGCCGATCCAGCTGCCGGGGCGCAGAAAGCCGGGCGGGCGCGCGCCGATCAGCTGTTCCCAGCGCTGGTAGAGCGCGGGCAGCACCGGCAGGAACACGTCGCGGAAATAGGCGGTTGCGGTATCGACCTCGTCGGCGACATACAGCCGCTCGCGGCGCAGCGGGCGCGTCTGCCACAACAGCGCGATCTGGCGCGCGATCGCGTCCTCGACCGGTTCGCCGTCGATCGTCTCGGCAAAGCCGGCATCGCGGCGGCGCATCAGTTCGGCAATGCGGTTCTTGTGGTCGATGATGCTCTTGCGCCTGACCTCGGTCGGATGGGCGGTGAGCACCGGCGCGATCCGGGCCGAGGCGAGCAGCTCCATCAGCGCGTCGCGGCCGACCCCGGCGCGGTCGAGCGCGGCCAGCGCGGTCTTCAGGTCCGCGCCCGGCTCCGCGGCAATGCCCTGCCGGTCCTCGGCCAGGTTGGCGAGCATCGAAAACAGCATGAAGCCGCGCACAAAGGCGAGCGTGTCGTCCAGCCCCAGCGCATCCAGCCCCGGATCGATCGACGCCGCATCGGCCAGCCCCCGATGCCGGTCGACCGAGGCGGAGCGGATATATTCGGTCTGCCGGTAGAGCTGCTCGCCGCCATAATGGCGGATCACGTCCCCGAGCAGGCGACCGAGAAAGCGGATATCGGGGTTCTGCGTGATCGCGGGGGCGTGTTGCATTGCAGCATGGTGCCGCGCGCCACCCGCCCGGTCAACCGGACCTGAGGCGCGAAAGGTTTGGGGGCTTATGTTCGGGAAGAACGGCACCGGCCCGCACCCCCACCCGGCCTCCCACAGTGTATCCTGCCGTTGGGAGGCCGGGTGGGGG
>NZ_JAPFGX010000083.1:0-1188 GCF_059803575.1 Sphingomonas sp. URJC2 | reverse complement strand
GATCTGAGCAGCCCCCACCGGGTGGTCCGGGTATATAGTTAGTGCATTGTCGTCTCCGCCGCCATTGCCGGTCGGAGGTGGAGCGAAGCGGAACCGGAGACCGGCAATGGCGGTGTCGCCGCTTCCGGCGCCGGCGGCCTGTAGCCCAGGCTGCTGTGCGGCCGGACGGTGTTGTAGTGCCGTCGCCATGCTTCGATCAGCACTCTTGCCTCGGCGAGGCTGTAGAAGATCTCGCCGTTGAGCAGCTCGTCGCGCAGCGACCCGTTGAAACTCTCGTTGTAGCCGTTCTCCCATGGCGAGCCCGGCGTAATGTAGAGCGTCTTCACGCCGACCTGCCCGAGCCATTTCTGGACCGCGATGGCGATAAACTCGCTGCCATTATCCGATCTGATGTGCGCCGGCGGGCCTCGAGCAATGAACAGATCGGCAAGTGCTGCCAATACGTCCTCATGCTTGAGCTGGCGCGCAACGATCAGCGCCAAGCACTCGCGGCTCGCCTCGTCGATGATGGTGAGGATGCGGAACTTACGGCCATCATGCGTCCGCCCTTCGACGAAGTCGTATGCCCAGACATGTCCCGGATATTCGGGCCGCAGCCGGACGCACGAGCCATCGTTCAGCCATAGCCGGCCGCGTTTCGGCTGCTTCTGCGGTACCTTCAGCCCCTCACGACGCCAGATGCGCTCGACACGCTTGTGGTTCACCGACCACCCCGCGGCATGCAGCAGCGCGGTCACCCGACGATAGCCGTAGCGCCCGTACTGCCTGGCCAACTCGATGATGTCCTCGGTCAGGGTCTGTTCGTCGCCTGCCCCGCACGGCACCTTGCGCTGCGTCGACCGATGCTGGCCAAGCACGCGGCACACCCGTCGCTCGGACACATCCAGCGTCTCCTTCACCTGATCGATGCAGCGCCGGCGCCGTGCGGGGCTCAGAAGTTTCCCCGCGCGGCCTCCTGCAAAATGAGCTTGTCGAGCGTCAGGTCCGAGATCGCACGGCGCAGCCGCAGGTTCTCCTTCTCCAGGTCCTTCATTCGCCGAGCCTGATCCGTCTTCAGGCCACCATATTCCTTGCGCCAGCGGTAGTAAGTCTGCTCGCTGACCGCGATCCGGCGGCATGCCTCCGCGGTCGTCCCGCCCTGGCCCAGCATGATCTCAACCTCACGCAGCTTCCCGATGATCTCCTCGG
>NZ_JAPFGX010000082.1:0-1265 GCF_059803575.1 Sphingomonas sp. URJC2 | reverse complement strand
GCCGCCAGCAGCGCCCACGCCGGGTCCCCGGCCGGGCGCGCCGCGGCGACCACCGCCCAGCGCGCGGCGGCATCATCCAGCCCGGCGGTCAGCATCGCCGCGATCAGCGTGCCGGCATCATCGCCATGATCCTCGGCGGGGGCGATGCGCGCGGCGGCCCGCGCCGTCAGCACCAGCCGCGCATGGCGCAGCATCGGGTTGCCCGGCTCGCTCCACAGGCCGCGCAGCGCCTCCAGCCGTTCAGCGGGGCCGTCACCGCTATAGGCGGTGCGCAGCCGGTCACCCAGCGTGCCGCCGACTTCGCCCGGATCGGTCGCGTCGAACGCCGCGCCGACCAGATCGACATAGCCAAGGTTGGACAGCACGCCGAGCGCCGCCGCCCAGCCCGCCGCATCCAGCCGTTCGCCCGCGCTGCGCATCGGCGCGCGCGCCGCCCAGCCGCGCACCTGCACCCCCGCGGTGTCGAACAGCGGGGCCGGGATCGGCACGTTGAGCGCGCTCGCCAGCCCGAACCGCCAGACGGTCAGCCGGTCCACGCCCGTCCATTCGATATTGACCGCGCGCCGCCCGCCTGCCGCGCCGACCAGCTTTTCGGCGAGCAGCAGATCGATGCCGCGCACCCGGCCGCGCCGCCGGGCGCTGTCGATCAGCGCATTGGCGCTGCCGGTTTCGCCCGACATCGCCGCGCACATCGCCCGCGCCAGATCCCAGGCGGGTTCGCGGCTCACCGTCTCGGCCGCGCCGGTCAGCCCGCACAGGGCCGCCGGATCGCCGGTCGCGAGCGCCACCTGCTGAGCAACGCCGATCAGCCGCGGCGTGAAGCTTGCCAGATCGACGCCCGATACTAGCATCCGCGCCGCATCCGCCTCGCCCATCCGCAGCAGCAGCCAGGCGCGTTCGGCCACCCAGTCGGCCCCGGCCAGGCCGCGCGGCGCGGCGGCGCGGGTCAAAAGCGCGCGGCGGAGCAGGATCGACGCCCAGCGCGAGGCGACGGGCGCGCGCGTGCCGCTGAGCAACGCTGCCAGATACCGGCCATCGGCCGCGCCCCACAAAGCGTCGCCAAGCCCGCCATGCGCGGTGTCGAGCACACCGACCAGATCGGGCGACCGCCGCGCCGGTTCGGGCAGATCATAGGGATCGACCGGCAGCGCCGCGAGCGGATCGGCGGGATCGGCAGGCGATGCCCCGGGCGTCGGCAGGCCGGGCCGGGCTGCAACGCCGGCTGCCGGAAACGCGCCGGGCAGGAGCGGTGCCGGCCGCTGGCC
>NZ_JAPFGX010000081.1:0-1480 GCF_059803575.1 Sphingomonas sp. URJC2 | reverse complement strand
TAAGCATTTCGCCAATGCTGCCTAATCCCCCAACTGGGTGACGCCGCGCGGCCGTGCCCCATGTTTGCAACAGAGCCGCAGTGCGGATCAAAGGTGCCGCAGCAGTGGGCGACTTCTTTACGCTAGCCGGACGGGCATCCTGTCGACCTGGCTCATCTGACGTAGGCGCCTCTGGCAGCAGGTTCTCAGTGTAGATGAAGCGGCGACACGCTTGGCGGAAGCTCTCGGGTGTTTTCTGCTCTCCGAAGCCGTAGACATCTATGCCCTGCTCACGGATACGCGAGGCCAAACCGGTAAAATCACTGTCGGAAGAGACAAGGCAAAACCCGTCGAATCGACCGGTATGCAAAAGGTCCATCGCGTCGATGACCAACGCAATATCCGAGGCATTCTTGCCGCTGGTGTACGCAAAGTTCTGATGCGCCTTGATCGCATGTGTGGCGAGAACGTCAGCCCAGGATTTAAGCCTGGTCCCGGAGAAGTCCCCGTAAATGCGGCGGACACTTGCTTCACCGATCTTTGCAATCTCTTCAAAGAGGCGCGGTGCGATCCGGGAAGATGCATTGTCTGCGTCAATCAAGACAGCAAGACGGGGGGTGCGGGGTTCATTGGCCATTTTGCACCATTGCCCTGATATCCATTAATCAGCCGATAAAGCTTGAAAGGCGGCGGCCGACAATCGCCTGATCTTCAGGGGTCCTGAGCAGGCGCTTGGTTCGATCGTGTGCGAGTTCGCCGACCTCGAGCACAATCAACATATAGCCATGCTTCGGCAGAAAATCGGCGCGGCGCGTATCATATCGACGACGCTGTTCACCCCGAGGCACGCCGGAAACAGTCGGCTTATCGTCGAAGAATCCTACACGTTCGCGATGTTGCCGCTCATCATACTCCACGACGAGGCCAAGAGCTGGATAAAAGCCATCGACAGGCAATGGCTTCCGGTAACCGCGGCGATCTGGATCTCCGGTCATAAACGGGAAGCAATGCTGTCGGACGGCCTTCAGCCCGAGAACCGCGTCGCAGAGATCGAGCACGTGACGTGATGGGGTGGACGACCCCTGCACAGGCGAAGCTGTGCAATGATGTGGTCGTTGAGCCACGTCTAGGAGTCGATCCATGCAGCAGGATATCGTCACCGTCGGAGTTGATCTGGCGAAGAACGTATTTCAGGTCCACGCCATCGGCGCCGATGGTAAAGTGCTGATTCGCCGACAGATCCGGCGGTCGGAGGTGCTGAAGTTCTTCTCCTCATTACCGCCATGCTTGGTCGGGATGGAAGCATGTGCATCGGCCCATCACTGGGGCCGAGAGCTTCTCGCCCTCGGACACGAGGTCCGCTTGATGCCGCCCGCGTACGTAAAGCCGTATGTAAAGCGCGGGAAGACCGATGCGGCTGATGCGTAAGCGGTGTTCTGACGGCACCTTGCTTGGCTCGGGGGCGGTGGTTGAAGTGCGGGGATGGACGAGCACCGCGTTA
>NZ_JAPFGX010000080.1:0-1526 GCF_059803575.1 Sphingomonas sp. URJC2 | reverse complement strand
TGTCCGTCGTCAGAACATTTGGCACAGGTCGCGGCGTAAATTAGCGGAGTGCGGGCCTCGTCTGTTGTTGGGTTTTAGGCGGCGAGCTTACGGTGTTGCAAGCGCCGATGTTCAATGGTCTGTCGCTTGATCCTTTCGCGTTGTTTGATGATGGCTGGTGCCCTGCCGAAGTAGGCGTCTGCGGGCGTCACGTTGTTTAGGCTCTCGTGGTATCGGCGGTGGTTGTAGTGCTCGACGAAGGTCTCGATCTGGGCCTCAAGGTCGCCGGGCAGGAAGTAGTTCTCGAGCAGGATGCGGTTTTTAAGGGTCTGGTGCCAGCGCTCGATCTTGCCCTGGGTCTGGGGGTGCATCGGGGCGCCGCGCACGTGGCTCATCTTGTTGGCCTCGATGTATTCAGCCAGTTCGCCCGCGATGTAGCTGGGACCATTGTCGCTGAGCAGCCGGGGCTTGTGCAACACCGTGGCGCTGTCGCATCCGGATGCGACCAACGCTACATCCAGCGTGTCGGTCACATCCTCGGCCCGCATGTTGGTGCACAACTTCCAGGCGATGATGTAGCGCGAGAAGTCGTCGAGCACGGTGGAGAGATACATCCAGCCCCACCCGATGATCTTGAAGTAGGTAAAATCGGTCTGCCACATCTCGTTCGGCCGGGTCGTCTTGGTATGGAACGCATCAGCCGCTTTCACCACGACGTATGCCGGGCTGGTGATCAGATCGTGGGCCTTGAGCAGGCGGTAAACCGTAGCTTCGGACACAAAGTATTGGCGCTCATCGGTAAATCGCACCGCCAGTTCGCGCGGTGACAGCTCGGACTGCTCCAGCGCCATTTCGACGATCTGGTCCTGCACCTCGGGCGCGATCCGGTTCCACACCCGGCCTGGAGCCGATGGCCGATCCGCCAACGCCTCCGGGCCGCCTGCGAGGTAGCGGTCATACCAGCGGTAGAACGTCCGCCGGGCGATGCCGAGTTGGTCCAGCGTTCGCTTGGCAGGCAGGTGGGACTGCTCGACGATCCTGATGATCTCGAGCTTCTCGGATGCGGGATACCTCATTCTTCGTCGCCCCCATCCGCGATCATGCTTTTTTTGAGCAAACGGTTTTCCAGCGTCAGGTCGGCCACGCATTCCTTCAGGGCGCGGGCTTCGCGGCGCAGATCCTGCACCTCGCCAGTGGTCGCGGCACGGGCGGTATCACCGGCCAACCGGCGCTTACCTGCTTCCATAAACTCCTTCGACCAAGTGTAATACAGGCTCTGGGCGATGCCTTCCTTGCGGCACAGCTCTGCGATGCTGTCCTCACCACGCAGGCCGTCCAGCACGATGCGGATCTTTTCTTCGGCAGAGAAATGGCGCCGGGTTGCTCGGCGGATATCCTTGACCACCCGCTCAGCTGGGGCCTTCTTGGGAGGGGATTTTTTCACGGAGGGTTGGGTCTTCATCTTCGTTCCTTCGTCACTACGACGAAGCCCCAACCCTCCTTAAATCACAACCTCAAATCTGTGCCATTGGTGCTGACGGGGGACA
>NZ_JAPFGX010000007.1:0-88626 GCF_059803575.1 Sphingomonas sp. URJC2 | reverse complement strand
TCCTGAAAGCCGCCGGTGCCGTCCGGCGCGGCGGCGACACCCCCGTTTGGGCGCGCGCGCCCCGGCGGCGCTGGGCGATTGGCGGCGCGGTGGCGGCGGCGCTCGCAGGCGTGCTTGCGGTCCAGAGCCTCAACAGCCCGGCCATGGACATGATCGAGACGCGGCCCGGCGAACGGCGCAGCGTGACGCTGGCCGATGGCAGCCGCGTCGATCTGAACGGCGGCACGCGGATCATGCTTGATCGCGGCAATGCCCGCTTTGCGCGGCTCGAACGCGGCGAAGCGCTGTTCACCATCGTCCATGACGCGCGCCGCCCGTTCGAGGTCCGGGCCGGGGATGCGGTGCTGCACGATCTGGGCACGGTGTTCGACGTGGTGCGCGAGCCAGACCGGCTGCGCGTGGCGGTGGCCGAGGGCGCGGTGCTCTACAACCCGGCCGGGGAGCGCGTGCGGCTCGACCCCGGCATGGGGCTGAACGAAACAGGCGACAGGGTGACGGTCACGGCACTCGACCCGGCAAGCGTCGGCGGCTGGCGGGCCGGGCGGCTCAGCTACAATGCCGCGCCGCTCGCCACCGTCGCGGCCGACCTTGGCCGCAGTATCGGCGTGCCGGTGCGCGCGGCCCCGGCGGTCGCGGCGCGGCCGTTCACGGGGGTGATCGTGCTTGACCCGGACCGCGATCTGCTGTTCCGGCGGGTTGCCGCGCTGCTTGGAGTGCGGGCCGTCCGCTCGGCTGAGGGCTGGACACTGGTCCAAGGTGAACCGCGCTAGCCCGATCCTTCTTGCCGCCCTGCTCATCCCGGTCGCGACCGCGTCGGCCGCCGAACGCAGGGCGCTGGCGATCCCCGCCGGCCCGCTCGGCCGGGCGGTGGTCATGCTCGGCCGCCAGGCCAATGTCAGCATAGGGCTGACCGACCCGGCGCTGGCGCGGCGCGAGGTCGCCGCCCTGTCGGGCCGCATGGCCGTGGACACCGCGCTCGCCCGCCTGCTGGCCGGCACCGGCGCCCGCCACATGGCGGTCGATGCGCGCACCTTCCGCATCTTCATCGACCCGCGGGCGGCGGCAATAGCCCGGCCGGGCCGACCCCGCCCCCCGGCGGTCATGCCGGACGATCCCGGCGACGTGCCGGACATCGTCGTCACCGCGCTCAAACGCCCGTTCCCGCTTGCCGCCTTTCCGGGTTCGGCGAGCGTGATCACCGGCGACGACCCGGCATTCGCCACCGGGCCGCGCGGCAGCGAGGTGCTGCTGGGGCGGCTGCACACGCTCACCTCCACCCATTTCGGGCCGGGGCGCAACAAGCTGTTCGTGCGCGGGATCGCCGATTCAAGCTTCAACGGCCCGACCCAGGCGACGGTCGGCCAGTATCTCGGCGAAACGCGGCTGAACTATAACGCGCCCGACCCCGATCTCAGGCTCTATGACATCGACCGGATCGAGGTGCTGCCGGGTCCGCAGGGCACGCTCTACGGCGCCGGGGCGCTGGGCGGGATTGTGCGGATGGTGCCCAACCGGCCCGACACCGGCACGGCCGAAGGCACGGCGATGATCGGCGCATCGACGACGCGCCATGGCGATCCCGGCATGGACATGGCGGCGATGCTCAACCTGCCGGTCGCCCGCGACCGGCTGGGGCTGCGGCTCGTCGGCTATGGGCTGGTGCAGGGCGGCTATATCGACAATCCGCTGACCGGCGCGCGCAACGTCAACACGGCGCGGGTGCAGGGCGGCCGCGCCGCGCTGGCCTGGGCGGTCGATGACCAATGGCGGGTGACGCTTGCCGCGACCGGCCAGCTGATCCGCGGCGACGATGCCCAGTCGGCCGACCGCAACGGGCCGCCGCTCAGCCGCGCCGGGGCGATCGACCAGCCCTTTGCCAATGACTATCTGCTGGTCGACGGCGTCGTGACCCGCGACTGGGACGAATATCGGCTGGTCGCGACGACCGGGCTGGTCCGCCAGCGCCTGGTCGAAGTTTATGATTCGACCAGCCCCGGCGGCCCGCCGCTGCGCTTCAGCCAGCGGACGCGGATCAACCTGCTGACTTCGGAAGTGCGGCTGTCGCGCCAGACGGCCGATGGCGGCCCCGGCTGGCTGATCGGCGCGAGCCTGGTCGACAACCGCTCCCGCCAGAACCGCCAGCTCGGCCCGCCCGGCGAACCGGCGGCGCTGCCGGGGGTGGGCAATGACGTGTTCGAGGCGACCTTGTTCGGCGAAGCGACGGTGCGCCCGCTCGACTGGCTGACGGTGACGGCCGGCGGCCGCGCCGTGACCGCGCAGCTGGGCGGCCGGGCGCTCGATCCGGTGCTGTTTCCGGGCATGGGCCTGCCCGGCATCGGGCTGCGGGCCGATGCCCGGCGCGGGCTGGCCGCCGTGCTACCCTCGGGCGCGATCGCCGCGCGGATCGGCCCCAACGCGCTTGGCTTTGTGCGCTATCAGGAAGGCTTCCGTCCCGGGGGACTGGTGGCCAATTCGGCCTTTGTCGCCCGGTTCAGCAGCGACCGGGTGCGCACGGTCGAGGCCGGGCTGCGCTATGGCCGCCCCGATCTGGGCGCGCTCGACATTCAGGCCTCGGCGGCGTTTACGCGCTGGACCGACATTCAGGCCGACACCATCGATCTGTCGGGCTTTCCGATCACCGCCAATATCGGCGACGGCCGGATCTGGACGGCAGACCTGCGCATCGGCTGGCGGCCGCTGCCCGGCCTTGCGCTTGAGGCGGCGGGGCTGTTCAACGACAGTCTGGTAAGCGACCCCTTGCCCTCGATCATCGCCACCCCGCGCGCACGCCTGCCCAATGTCGCGCGCTGGAACGGGCGCGCCTCGGCAGAATATCGCCATGATCTGGGCGCGGGGCGGACGCTGCGGCTGAACGCCGCGCTGCGCCATGTCGGCCGCTCGCAGCTGGGCATCGGCCCGATCCTGGGCGAGGCGCAGGGCGGATGGACCGATGTGTCGGCCACCGCCCGGATCGGCTTTGGCGCGCATGCGGTGACGCTGAGCGTCGCCAATCTGCTCGATGCGGCGGGCAACCGGTTCGCGCTCGGCTCACCCTTCACCATCGTCACCAATCCGCAGGTGACGCCGCTCGTGCCGCGCACCGTGCGGCTGGGCTGGGATCTGCGTTTCTGAACGCACTTGCCGCATCTGGCGGGTGCGGGTTCGCGCCGGCCGCGACGTCCTGACTTCCGAAGCCCCGCGCCGGTCCGCGCGGGGCTGCCATCCGGAAGAAGGACAATCCATGCGCCGCCTGCTCGCCTGCACCTGCCTGACCCCGCTGCCCCTGCTCGGCCTTGTGCCCGGCATGCCGACTGCCGCCGGGGCGCAGACCGTGATCTCGACGCGCCTGACCACGCCGGTTGCGACCGCGACCGCCGCCAATGGCCAGCCCGACAGCCTGCGCATCGCCAGCGGCGGGGCCGTGGCACCGGCAACCGGCACGGCGGTGACCGTCAACTCGAACCACAATGTCACCAACGAAGGCGCAATCGAGGTGCGCGGCGCAAACGGCGCGGTCGGCATCCTCGTCAATCCCGGCACGGCCACCAGCATCGTCAGCAGCGGCCAGATCACCATCGACGAAAATTACACGCCCGCCGACAGTGACAATGACGGCGATGCCGACGGCCCGTTCGCGCAAGGCAGCAACCGGTTCGCGATCCGGCTGGCGCCGGGTGGGCAGGTGACCGGCAATCTGACCGCCAGCGGCACGATGACGGTGGAGAGCAACAGCTCGGCCGGGATCGCCGCCGACAGCCGGCTGGTCGGCAATCTTGCCGCGACCGGCACGATCACCGTCACCGGCAATGACAGTTTCGGCATCCGCACGACTGACGTGACCGGCAATCTGCGCGTCGCCGGCACGGTCGATGTGCGCGGCGGCAATGCGGTCGGCGTGCTGATCGGCGGCAATGTCGGCGGCGCGGTCGCGGTGCAGGGGACGATCGCGGCCACCGGCTACCGGGCGACGACGCGGCCTGCCGACCCGTCCAGGCTTGACGCCGACGATCTGCTGCAGGGCGGCCCGGCGCTGCACATTGCCGGCAATGTCGCGGGCGGCCTGCTGTTCGACGTGCCGCCCGCCGACACCAATCCCAATGATGCCGACGAGGACAAGGACGGCATCCCCGATGCAAGCGAGGGCCGGGCCGCGATCACCGTTTATGGCGCATCGCCGGCGGTTCTGATCGGATCGGCCGACCGTGCCGTCACCCTGGGCGCGATCGCCGGCGAGGCGAACGGCCACGGTCTCGTCAACCGCGGCACGATCACAGCCGAGGGCGTCTATACCGGGGTGGCCGCCAATGCGGTGATGATCGGCGGCCAGGGGCGCGATGTGATCATTGCCGGCGGGCTGACCAATGCCGGCACGATCCGGGCCAGCAGCTTCAACGGATCGGCGACCGCACTGCGCATCGGCGAGCGCGCGACGGTGAACGAGATCCGCAACACCGGCGCCATCCAGGCCGACGGCGCAAGCACCGCCAACGGCCGCAGCCGCGCGGTCGTGATCGACCAGAATGCGGCGGTGACGGCGATCCGCAACAGCGGCACCATCGATGCGCGGGCGACCGGTGCAGGATCGGCAAGCGCGATCCTCGACCGCTCCGGCCGGCTCACGCTGATTGAAAACAGCAACACGATCAATGCCTCGGGCGGGGCGGCGGCGCAGAACATCGCCATCGACACCCAGACGAACCTGAGCGGCGTGACCGTGCGCCAGCAGGCCGCGACCACGACCAGTGCGCCAGCGCCGCGCATCCAGGGCGCGATCCTGTTCGGCAGCGGCGGCGATCTGCTCGACGTGACGGCGGGCAGCGTCACCGGCAATGTCGGCTTCGGCGCGGGCGACAACCGGCTGGTGCTGGGCGGCGCGGCGACGCTGACCGGCGACAGCGTCTTCGGCGGCGGGGCCGACCGGGTGACGCTTGGTGGCAGCGCGCAGCTGCTCGGCGCGCTCGATCTGGGCGGCGGGGCCGACCAGATCGCGGTCAGCGGCACGGCGCGCTTTCGCGGCGCGGTCAGCAATGCCGGCGGGGCGGCCATAACGCTGACCGGCGGCAGCTTTGAAATCGCCAATACCGGGCCGGTCGCGCTCGGCTCGCTCAGCGTCGGCCAGGGCGCGGTGCTCGGCGTGGCGATCGATGCAGCGACGGGTGCCAGCACGCGCGTCGATGTCGCTGGCACGGCCAGCTTTGCACAGGGGTCGCGGCTCCAGCTGCGTGTGACCGAGATCGGCCAGGTCGAAGGCCGCTTCACCGTGCTCCGCGCCGCCACGCTCGCAGGCACGCCCAGCCTGTCGGTCGACGCCAATCTGCTGCCCTATCTTTATCGCGGCCAGCTCGCCGCCGGCACCCCGGCGGGCGAGCTTGCCGTCGAGATCCGCCGCAAGACCGCGACCGAACTCGGCCTCAACCGCGCCCAGGCGGGTGCCTATGCCGCCGTCTATCAGGCGTTCCTTGCCGACCGCGATGTCGGCAACGTCTTTCTGGGCTATACCGGCAAAGACGGTTTTCTGGCCGCCTATGATGCGCTGCTTCCCGACCATGCGGGCGGGGTGTTCGAGGCCGCAACGCTCGGGTCGCGGACGACCGCACGCATCATCTCCGACCGTCATGCGCCGCTGGCCAGTCAAGGCCGCTGGGGCTTCTGGTTGCAGCAATCGGGCTGGGGCACCGACAAGAGCCGGGGCGAAAGCGCGGCCTATCAGGTGCGCGGCTGGGGCTTTTCCGGCGGTGCGGAGGCGATCACCCGCGCCGGCAATTTCGGCCTGTCGGCCAGCTATCTCGACAGCCGCAATCGCGGCCGCGACAGCGGCAACAGCGTCGGCATCGGCCAATATGAACTCGGGGCCTATTGGCGGCTGACCACCGGCGGCCTTCACGCCTGGGCGCGCGGGGCGGCCGGGTTTCTCGACATGGATGCCGACCGCGTCTTTTACGGCCGCACCGCCACCGGGCGGGCGGTCAGCCGCGCCGCCACTGCGAGCTGGGACGGCCGGCTTTATTCGGGCACGGCCGGCGCATCCTATCAGATCGCGCTCGGCCGGCTGGCGCTGCGCCCGCTGGTCAGCATCGATTATCACCGCCTGTCGGAAGCCGGCTATGTCGAAACCGGCACCGGCGCGGGCGGCCGGCTGACGGTCGCGCGGCGGCGGTCGGACGAACTGGCCGGCACGGCCAGCGCCACGCTCGGCTATCTGAGCGGACGCACCGACGACAATTGGCTGCGCATCGAACTGGAGGCGGGCCGCCGCCAGCTGCTGGGCGGGCAGCTTGGCGACACGGTGGCGCGGTTCGGCACCGGGCAGAACTTCACCCTGATCGCCGATCAGCGCACCGATGGCTGGCTTGGCCGGGTGCGCGTGCTCGGCGGCAGCCCGGGCTTCACGCTGGGCGGCGATGCCAGTGTCGAACAGCAGCAAGGCCGCGCCGCGCTGTCGTTCCGCGCATCGCTGCGCATCGGCCTGTAACGATGGGAACCGGGCGGCCCGGCAGGGGCCGCCCGGTAATCCGGTCAGAAGCGGGCAGACACCGCCACATAGGCCCGGCGCGGACGGCCGGGGTCAGCAGCAGCGCAGCCCGTGCCCCCCATTTCGGGGTGACGTCACCGGGCGCCTGCATTCCTTCCGGTCTTCTTCTGGAGCCTGATCAGAGCGCGGCGCTCATATCAATGGGTCCCAAACCTCGCGGCGGGGGCAGGGCCAGCTCAGTTGCGGATTCTATGCAAAGGCCCCCGCGTCAGCGCAGCGTCGCCACCACCTCCATGCGGGACAGGACGATATCCCCGGCGCGCACCAGCAGGCGCGCACGATAGCGCCCGGGCGGCCAGCCCCCTGCGGGCACGCGCCGCCCCAGATGCGCCGACCAGACGAGATAGGGCCGCTCCGCCCGGACAACGCGGCGCGTCAGCACCCGGTCATCGGGGCCGATCAGTTCGAGCACAATGTTCTGCCCGGGGTCGGGCGCGATCAGCTCGACCAGGCCGATCAGCGGCGCCGTGCGCGACGGCGGTGGCAGATCGGCGATCAGCGGCGGCCTTGCCGGCGCGGTGGTGATCACGAACCGGACCGGCTGGCCGCGCGCATAGGCAAAGGCGGCGAGCATCATGCCGCTCCAGAGCGGGCGGCCCGGCCCGGCACCGCATGCCGCAGGCAGGGTCGCGCCGGTAAAGGGATCGACCGGCCGGCCCTGATGGCGGATCGCGAAATGGAGATGCGGATATTCGGTCTCGCCCGACAGGCCGACCAGCCCGATCTTCGCCCCGGCCGCCACCTTGTCGCCGGGGCGGACGGTGACGCTGCCCTGCCGCAAATGGCTGTACTGGCTTTCCCAGCCATCGCCATGATCGATGACGACGGCATTGCCGGCCGGCGGATCGCCGCCGCCGGCCCGGACCGCGCGGTCAACGACATGATCGCGGATGCGCAGCACCGTGCCGGCGGCGGCGGCGGTCACCGGCACGCCGCGCGCCATCGCGGTCAGGCCGTTGATGCGGAAATCGACGCCGTCATGCCCGTCCGTCGTCACCGGGCCGCAGCGATAATCGGTGCGCGCCGGCCCCGGATCGACATCGACATATTTCTGGATCCAGCAGCTCCGCCCCGGCTGGCAGTCGAGCGGCAGGGCGAGCGCCGGCATCAGGGCGAGCAGGGCGGCGATCATCATGGCTGCGGCCTTTGGCGGGCGGGGCTGGAACGCATCAGAAAAATCCGATCACGTCATAATCGGCGAGCCCGCGCGACCATTGGTTGATGTCGTCGATGCCGATTGCCCCCAGATCGTCAAGCGCACCGAAGCTGAAATCGGGAAAGGCGATGCTGCCCAGCCCGGCCAAGTGCAGGATGATCAACATGGCGACGGGATCATAGCTGACCGTGATCAGCGCGCGGTCAAAGGTCCGGGGATCGTCGACATCGAACAGGATCGTGTCGCGGTTGGGCGGGCTGAGGCCGGTGATGACATCGTCGCCAAACGGCGTCCGCAGATCAAAGACGAACCGGTCCTTGCCGGTGCCGCCGGTCAGCACATCGTCGCCGGCCCCGCCATAAAGCCAGTCATTGCCGTCGCCGCCGTGAAGGACATCGTCCCCGTCGCCGCCCGAAAGCCAGTCATCGCCCGCGCCGCCGGCCAGCCGGTCATCCCCCTGCCCGCCGTCGAGCCGGTCCCGCCCGGTGCCGCCGTCGAGCATGTCGTCGCCCTCATCGCCGGCAATCATGTCATCGCCATCGCCGCCTGCGGCATGATCATGCCCGGTGCCGCCGCTGATCGCATCCTGCCCCGCGCCCCCGGTCAGCCGGTCGTCCCCGTCGCCGCCGGACAGGTCGTCATCGCCGTCCCCGCCGCTCAGCACATCGTCGCCGGCCCCGCCGTCCAGCTGATCGTCACCGTCCTGACCCGCGATCATGTCGGCACCGGTGCCGCCTGCGGCGCGATCATTCCCCGTCCCGCCGGCAAGGCTGTCATCGCCGCTGCCGCCGTCCAGCACATCGTCCCCCGCGCCACCGAACAGGCCGCCGGGCCACAGCATCGGCCAGGCCGCGAGATCGTCGTCGAGCCGTTCGATCTCCGCCAGGGTGAGCGATGCATGGTCATGCCCCGCACCGCCGGCGAGCAGATCATTCCCCGCGCCGCCAACCAGCAGGTCGCGGCCGCTGCCGCCATCGAGCCGGTCGTCATCATCCTCGCCGAACAGCAGGTCGGCACCGGCCCCGCCGACCAGCAGGTCCGCGCCGCTGCCGCCCCACAGCCAGTCGAGCCCCGCGCCGCCGTCCAGCGCATCATCGCCATCGTCGCCGGTCAGCACATCGTCGCCGGCCCCGCCGGACAGGTCATCGTCATCGGACTGGCCCCGGATGAAATCCGCCCCGTCGCCGCCGTCGATATGATCGGCCCCGTCATCGCCGAGCAGATAATCGGCACCGCCCAGACCAAGGATGCGGTCATCGCCGCCGCCGCCATCGATCCGGTCGTCAAACCCGGATCCGGTCAGCAGATCGTCCCCGCCCAGCCCGAACAGCAGGACGGGGACGACGAACCGGCCGGGATCATCGGCCCCGTCGCTGCCGACATGTTCAACCGGATCGGGCTGGTCGACGACCGGATCCTCGGTCGGCTGATCCTCGGGCAGGTCGGGATCGGGCGGCGGAGGGGGTGCAGGTGTTGGTGCCGGCGCTGGTGTCGGTTCTGGTGCCGGCGCTGGCGCTGGTGCCGGCGCGGGCGCGGGTGTCGGCAGCGGATCGGGGCCCAGCGTTGCGGGAGCGGGTGTCGGGCCGGGGCCAATGGGAGTCGGGACCGACGGGGGATCGGGCACGGGAACGGGGGCTGGCTGCGGTGAGGGCGCGGGCGTGGGCACGGGCACGGGCACGTCGCCCACGGGGACAGGCGGCGGGTCCGGCTGTGGCTGGCCAGCCAGCGGCGGGTCAGCAGGGGGCGGATCGGGCAGGGACGGATCGGGCGGGAGCGGGTCGGGCGGATCAGTGTCCCGGTCGCCCGCCGGCTGGGGCAAGCGCGCCGCCGGGTCGAGAACGGCCGGACGCAGGGCAGCACTCCACTGCCCCGTCCCTGCCCCGGCTGCCGCCGCGCCGCGCACCGGCTGCGCCCATCCGTCGCGGTCGGCAAATGACAGTGGCGGAGGTGCCGGGCGCGCGCCCGCAAGGCCGGCGGCGGGCGGCAGGGTATCGGCACTGGCGGTGCTGCCGGGCGGCCGCGCCATCGGCAGCTTCGGTTTGTCCGACAGCCCCACCAGTCTGACCAGGAGCACCGGACCAACCGACACGGGGTCGGTGACCATCGGATGGCCTTCTCTCTGCATCCGGCCCGTGCGGGCCGGCTGTTATCCGCGATCTCGTCGTCACGGTCGGCAGCAGAATGGCCGGGATCGCCGCGCGCCAACATCCCCAGCCGGGGACGCGCATGCCCAAAAAGCGCATGCAAAAAGGGGAAGTGACGGCGGCCCGTCACTTCCCCAGTGCAGAGGTCCACCCGGTCATCCTCATGCCCAAGGGGTCAGGGGCATTTGTGTGGCCGGATGAACGCGGAACAGCGCGAAACGGTCAGTCGAACACGATCATGTCGTATCCGGCATTGCCCTGGCTGTAGCTGTTGATGGCATCGACCGAATCGTAGAAGCCGGCTGCGGCCAGGCTCTGGTTGAAGGCATCCGCCTGCGCCCAGAAATCCTCGATGACGACGATGCCGTTCGGCCCGGCGATCAGCACGTCGAGCGCATCGCCCTCGCCGTCCCAGTCGTCGGTCAGGACGGTCAGATCCGAATCCGGGTCGAAACCGGAGTCGACCGCATAGACGATCTGGTCGCGGTTCGAGAGGCTGAAGTCCCGGTCCCCCGTCGGCGAAACGATCTGGTCGAAGCCATAGCCGCTGCTCGACCCCGTCTCGTCGAAGTTGAAACTGTCCTTGCCGGTGCCGCCGGAGAGGATGTCATCCCCCTCGCCGCCGGTCAGGCTGTCATTGCCATTCTCGCCTTCCAGATAATCGTCGCCTTCGCCGCCGCGCATGGTGTCGTTGCCATAGTCGCCATACATGGTGTCGTCGTCGGCGCCGCCATCCATGACGTCGGCACCGCCGCCGCCCCACATCAGGTCATCGCCGGCACCGCCGTCCAGAGTGTCGGGGTTGCCGACAATGCCGACCGTGTCGAACAGATTGTCACCATAAAGGGTGTCGTCGCCGGCCCCGCCGGTCATGGTGTCGCTGCCCAGTTCGCCGGCCAGCAGATCGTCATTGTTCCCGCCCGCAATGACGTCATTGCCGGTCCCGCCGAGGATCCTGTCCTCGCCGTCGCCGCCGCTCAGCACGTCATTGCCGGCGCCGCCATTGATATCGTCGTCGCCGGTCCAGCCATCGATGTCATCGGCCCCATTGCCGCCGAGCAGCGTGTCGTCGCCGGTGTCGCCGAAAATGTCATCATCGCCGTCGCCGCCTTCGACATAGTCGTCGCCGGCATCGCCATCGATCGTGTCGTCACCGGTCTCGCCATAAATGGTGTCGTTGCCGTTGCCGCCGTGGATCGTGTCATCGTCGCTGGTGCTGAGATCGGTCGGGTCGAAGAACGGATCGCCATTGCCGATGATGAGGTCGTCACCATCGCCGCCGCCGAGCACGTCATTGCCGACGCCGCCGGTGATCACATCATTGCCGGCCTCGCCCTGGACATTGTCCTCGCCATCGTCGCCGTTCAGCACATCGTCGCCGATGCCGCCAAAAACGGTGTCATTGTCGGCACCGCCCTGGACGAAGTCATTGCCGGCGCCGCCGCGGATCAGATCCTCGCCGGCATCGCCGTCAAGCTCGTCATTGCCGTCATCGCCGTCCAGCACGTCATTGCCTTCACCACCGTCGAGCTGGTCGTCCTCGGTGCCGCCCGACATCGTGTCGTCGCCATCGTCACCCCAGAGGAGATCATTGCCGGCACCGCCGCTGATCCGGTCATTGCCGCCCTGGCCGAAGACCTGATCATCGCCATTGCCGCCATTGATCACATCGGCATTGCCCTGCGACGGATCATATTCGCCATCGGCATTGTAGGCGAAGCCGTCGGGCTGGCGGCCGCCGACCGGATTGGTGCCGTTGCCCGCGCCCATATTGGCGGTGGTGGTGACCCCAAGGCTGTGGCCATTGTCGCCAAAGATGACGTCATTGCCGTCGCCGCCGTTGAGCGTGTCGACGCCGACAGAGTTGAGCCCGCCTTCGATATAGTCGTCGCCGGCATCGCCGTTCAGCGTGTCGGCCCCGGCCTGACCGAACAGATCGTCATTGCCGGTGCCGCCATTGCCGGTGTCGTCGCCATCGCCGCCGACGATCCGGTCGTCGCCCGACTGGCCGTTCAGCGTGTCATTGCCGGCCCCGCCATGGATGAAGTCATTGCCGCCGCCGCCCCAGGCGGTGTCGTTGCCCAGACCGCCGAGCAGCGTGTCATTGCCGTCGCCCGGCTGGTCGAGGCCCTGCCAGACGGCATTGCCCGGGCCGATGACGACGAACGAGGCATTGTCGCCGACCAGCGTGTCGTTGCCCGCCCCGCCTTCCACGCGGTCATTGCCCTGACGGCCGATCACGACGTCGTTGCCGCCATCGCCGTAAAGATCATTGTCCAGATTGTTGCCGAACACCCGGTCGTCGCCGCCACCGGCGCGGGCGTTGTAGGGCAAGGCCGCCGTGGTGTTGCTGGTCATCAGGTCGATGGTTTCGGCCAGGGCCGTCCCGATCACCTGGGCGCGTGCGGTTGCCGCCTTGGGCGCAGTTGGAGCTACCATGTCGATCCTCCGTCTTTGGGCCGGGGCCGCCCGTTCAGGACCATCGCCCCGGATGAGAGCGGAACGCCCTCACACCGCCGAACTAGGATCGAACCGGATCCCCCAACATTCCTCGATGGGGACAATCCGCAATAGTTTTCAGTTGCTTGCCTGTCCCCGAATGGGAGCAGCGGGGGCTGTGCCGAGGGCCCCGCGGTCGCCCGCGGGGCGGGTCAGCGCCAGCCGCCCCGTCGCCGCCAGCAGGGTTGCGCGCGCGACATATTCGTTGCGCACCGCCCGCTCGAGCGCGGCACGCGCCGCGAGCAGTTCATTGTCGGCATCAAGCACATCGATCAGCGTGCGCGATCCCCCGCCGACCGCTTCGCGCCGCACCCCCTGCGCGGCCTGCTCCTGCGCCAGCACGGCGCGGCGCGCGGCGGCGATGGTGCCGGTTGCCGCCATCCAGCGCGCCCAGGCGGTGTCGACGTCGCGCACCGTTTCGCGCAGCGACGCGGCGATCTGGTGCAGGCGCTGCGACCGCAGCGCGCGGGCACGCGCCAGCTCGGCATATTCGCGCCCCTGCTGGAACAGCGGCAGCCGCATCTCGACGCCGCCATAAACGGCGGACCGGTCATTGGGCAGCCGCCCGATGAACAGATTGGCGACCCCGCCGGTCAGAAACTCATAGCCGCCGACCAGATCGACCTGCGGCGCAAACGCCCCGCGCGCGACATCGACCGCCTTTTGCGCGGCAGCGGCATTGCCGCGCGCGGCGCGCACCACCGGGCTCGACTCGGCAAGCTGGCGCGATTCATCGAGATTGGGCGGGATCGGCGGCAGATCGGGCAGCGCCGGCACCTCGGTCACGGCGCGGCCCATCACCGCCGCAAACGCCGCCGCGCTAGCGGCCACCGCCTCCTCGACCGCCAGCACATTGGTCTCCGACACCGCGAGTCGCGCCTGCGCCTGGCTTTCATCGGTCATGGTCGCTTCGCGCAACTCAAGCAGCCGCGAGGTCGACCGCAGCCGTTCGGCGACCGCCCGCGCCTGATCTTCGGCAAAAGCGCGGATGCGGCGATCCCGGTGGGCGTCGGCGGCGGCGCTCAACAGGTCGAGCAGTGCCTGCTGGACCGTGGCTTCCAGCGCGGCGCGCCCCGATTCCAGCTCCGCCTGCGCCTGGCTGACGCTGTTGGGCGTCCGGAACCCGTCGAACAGCGGCAGCCGCGCCTCGACATCGACCTGGCCGATGGTGAAGTTCTGGTCGCCCGCCCCGCCATGAATGGTCAGCTGCCGCCGCTGCGACAGCGCATTGGCCTGCACCGACGGCAGATAGCCCGACTGCGCCGACCTGAGCCGGGCGGCCAGCCCGTCAACGGCCGCGCGCTGGGCAAGCACGGTCGGGTTGGTTGCCAGCATTTCGGCCGCGAGCGCCGCCATGTCGCCGCCTGCCCTTTCGACCTCATTCATGTCGACCTGCTGCGCCGTCGCGGCGCTGGCGGTCACGACCAGAGCGGCTCCCGCCGCAGCGAACAGGCGCAGGCCATCCAGCATGTGCAATACCCCTTTGATCGCGGACGAAATTGTCGTCGCTGAAGGGCCGCCGGGCCGGTTGTTCAGCCCGCGATCGACGCCGTGGTCCGCGCTCCGGCGGTTCGGCCATCATCGCGGCACAAGGCCCGGCATCCCTGAAAAGGGACATAAAATGCGCCGCCCTGCGCCTATATTCGTATATTCCACAATAGAGCGCGCAACGCGGCAAAACTAACAAATCTACAAGGCAGCGACACCCAGCGCCATTATTGGCGTTTGTCCAATACATACATGCAATCGGTCGCATAATAGTAACAATAATCGACACTGGAATGCGATTTTCCGAAACATCAAGGGGTTCATACGCAGTGGATACTGTCTGCAACCCGCCGTCTGCGGCCGCGTCATGTTCGGACGGGATCCATGCCGGATTTCAGCCGACGATGACCGCCCGGACGGGCTGGCGCGATTTTCTGGCCGGTCTGGGCATCAAGGCGGCGGTGCTGGCCTGCGAACCAGGCGGGACCTGTGCCGGCCGCTATCTCCACATCATCGGGCTGGACGAACTTCAGCAGGATGCGCGCCTCGCCGCCGGTCTGATCGGCTTTGCCGAACGGATCTGGCAGGAGTTTCCGGGCAGCCCGTTCACCAGCTTCACGCTGCCGCTGATGCAGATCGTCCGGCCCGAGGAGCGGCTGTGGCAGACATGCCCGGTCCAGCCCGGCAGTGCGGAGATGAGCCAGCTGCTTGCCCGCTTCGCCTATGGCGCGGTCATCCGCACGACAGGTTCGGGCGGCAGTTCCGGCGCGCCCGGCTGCGCGATTGCCGGCCTGCTGCTCCGCACGGCGCAGGCCGGCCCGTTCACCGCAGCGGTGGAGCGCCAGGTTCTGGATGCGATCCCGCTGTTTCAGGACGCCGCGCTGGCCAGCGCCGAAGCCAGCCATCGCGGCCGCCAGATCGCCCGGCTGACGGCGATGTTCGATCAGGTGTCGGTTGCCATGATCCTGTCCGATCAGGCCGGGGGCGTGCTGTTTGCAAACGAAAGCGCGCGGGAAATGCTCGCCGGGCGCGGCTTTGTCGTGCAGGCGGCGAACGGGCGGATCGGCTGCCCGCGCCCGGGGCAGACCAACGCGCTGCGCGAGGCGATCCGCCGCGCCTGTGCCAGCCCCGGCGGCGACGGCGCGCATAGCTGTTTCAGGATCGGCGATCCGGTGGATGACTGGCGGCTGGCGGTGGTGGTGCCCGGCAGCTCCGCGCTCGCGCCGGCGGCAGAGGGCTGCGCGATGCTGCTGATCCTCGATCCACACCGGCCCGACACGCCTTGCGAAATGCTGGGCGCGCTCGGCCTGTTGCCGTCCGAACAGCGGTTTCTTCAGGCGTTTCTCGCAACCGACAGCCTCGCGGATGCGGCGCGCCGCATCGGGCTGACCGAAGAAACGGCGCGAACCTATCTGAAACGCGTCCGCAACAAGCTTGGCGTTCACCGGCAACTCGAACTGGCCCGGCTGGTCTATGGCCTCGCCCCGCCGATCCGGTCCGCCGCCATCCTCGCAATGGAGCAGGGCCGATGATCTCGCCACGCCCCCGTCTGAACCCCGAACGGCCGCTGGCACCGCTGCTGCGGCCATGCCGTGCCGCGCTGCGCCGGGTGATCGTGTTTTCCGGCATCATCAACCTGCTGACGCTCAGCACATCGCTGTACATGATGCAGGTCTATGACCGGGTGCTGACCAGCCAGAGCCGCGACACGCTGATCTTCCTCACCCTCGCCGTGTCGCTGGCGATCCTGCTGAGCGCGGTTCTGGAAGGCGTGAGGCAGTCCGTCGCCAACAGCAGCGCCGGCTGGTTCGCCGGACATCTGGGCGGGCGGCTGCTGTCGCGCGCGCTCGAACAGCGGCTGGTCATCGCCGGCCGCCAGCTCGACGTGCTGCGAGAGCTGAACACGGTCAAGGGCTTTGCCGCCACGCCGACGGTGTTCCACCTGATCGACATGCTGTGGGTGCCGCTCTACCTCGCGGCGACCTTCCTGCTGCACATCTGGTTCGGGGTGATCGCGACGATCGGCGCGGTCGCGCTGTTCGCCCTCGCGCTCTACAATGAACGCGCGACGCGCAACCGGGTGCGCGAAAACGCCATGCTGGCGAGCGCGAACATGCAGTTCGCCGAAAGCCTGATGCGCAACAGCGAAGTGATCGACGCCATGGGCATGGCCGACCGGACGGTCGCGCACTGGACGACCGGCTATGCCGCCGAGATCGAGGCGGCCGAACAGACCAACCTGTTGTCGATCCGGGCCGTCGCCGCCGCCAAATTCGTCCGCCAGATGATCCAGATCCTGCTGCTGGGCGCGGGCGCGCTGCTCGTCATCGACATGCAGCTGACCGGCGGCGCGATGATTGCGGGCACGATCATCGTCGCACGGCTGCTCGCCCCCATCGATGCGTCGATGAGCTATTGGAAGCAATTCGTGCTGGCGCGGCAGGCGTTTCAGCGGCTGGACCGCTTCTGCACGCTGCCGGCCGTTCGCCGGTCGGACATGGTGCTGCCCAAGCCGAATGGCGATCTGGTGGTCGACCGCGTGACCTTCATGGCCCCGGGCATCGGCACCCCCATTCTGAAAGGCGTCGATTTCCGCCTGAGTGCGGGCGAGATGCTGGCCATTGTCGGGCCATCGGCATCGGGCAAGACGACGCTGTCGCGGCTGCTGGTCGGGGTGCTCAAGCCGGTGCAGGGGCATGTCCGGCTGGACGGCGCCGACACGTTCGACTGGGCGCGCACCGATTTCGGCCCGCGCATCGGCTATCTGCCGCAGGATGTGGAGCTGTTGCCAGGCTCGGTCCGGCTCAACATCGCGCGGTTCGACCCGCAGGCGCTGCCCGATGAAGTGATCCGGGCGGCAATCGCGGCCGACTGCCACCGGATGATCCTCGAGTTCGACGACGGCTATGACATGGTGCTGGGCGAAGGCGGCGGGCAATTGTCGGGCGGGCAGCGGCAGCGCGTCGGCCTGGCGCGCGCGCTGTTCCGCGACCCGCGGCTGGTCGTGCTCGACGAACCCAATGCCAGCCTCGACACCCAGGGGGATGCAGCGCTGGTGCGCGCGCTCACCGATCTGAAGCGCCGGCGCGTGACGACGGTCGTGGTGTCGCACCGGCCGAACCTGCTCCAGCTCGCCGACAAGATCCTGGTGCTGCAGGACGGGCGGGTGACGAAGTTCGGCCCGGCGGCGCAGGTCCTGCACGACATGGGTGCCCCGCGCGCGCCGGTTCGCGCGCCCGCCGCAATCGCCCCCGCGCCGTCCGCTGCCGTGCACGGCGCGGGCGAACCCGTCGTCACCAGCTGAGAGGCGACCATGAACGCACCCCCGATCTTCCGCAGCCCCGAACCGGCGATGCTGTTCCGCGCAACCGAGATCAGCGCCCTCGCCCCGCGCACCCGCCGCGCGATGCGCCTCGGCTATGCGGCGCTGGCCGTCTTCGTCGCCATCTTCGCGCTCTGGTCGGCGCTCGCCCCGCTTGACGGTGCCGCCGTCGCCACCGGCCTGTTGCGAGCCGATGGCGGCGGGCGGCGGACAGTGCAGCATCTGGAAGGCGGGATCGTGTCGCGCATTCTGGTCCGCGAAGGCGCACAGGTGCGCGCCGGACAGCCGCTGGTGCTGCTGGACGACACGCAATCGGGCGCACAGCTGAGCGCGCTTCAGGCCAGCTATGACAGCCTGTTGGCGCAGGATGCCCGGCTGAGCGCGGAGCAAGCGGGGGCGGCCGCGATCACCTATCCGGCCGAACTGACCGCACGGGCGGGCGACCCCGCCGTGCGCGCGATCATCGCCGCATCCGACGGCGCGTTCCGGGCGCGGCGCGCGGCGCTGGCCGGGCAGCTCGACATCATCCGCCAGCGGGTCGGCGGGGCGAGCGCGGAGCTGGGCAGCGCCACCGCCCAGATCGGCGCACTCGATGAGCAGAGCCGCCTGCTCGATGCGGAGATCGGCAAGGTCCGCACACTCGTCGGCGAGGGGCTGGAGCGCGAATCCCGGCTGATGGCGCTCCAGCGTCAGGCCACCGGCATTGCCGGCCAGCGCAGCCAGCTGATCGGCGCGGCCGGCCGCACCCACAAGGCGATTGCCGAAAACCAGGCGCAGATGACGTTCCTGCGCGGACAGATGACGGGCGACGCCGCGCTGGAGCAGCGCATGGTGCGCGCCCAGCTGGAGGAGGCGCGGCAGAAGCTAGTCGCCGGCCGCGACATCAGCAGGCGGCGACAGGTGATCGCGCCGGTCGATGGCAAGGTGGTCGGGCTGCGCATCGTCACGCCGGGCGGCGTCATCGGGGCCGGCCAGCCCATTCTCGACATCGTGCCGAGCAACGAACCGATCATCGTGCTGGCCCGGCTGAAGGCGTCCGACATCGATCTGGTCGCCGCCGGTCTCGACGCCGAAGTCAGGCTGACGCCGTTCAAGGCGCGGGTGATCCCGCTGCTGCGCGGGCAGGTGCGGCGCGTCGCCGCCGACGCGACCTGGGACGAACAGACCCGGACGCTCTATTACGAAACCGAAATCCTGCTCGATGCCGATCAGCTGCGGCGCGTGACCGGGCTGAAGCTGGTGTCGGGCATGCCCGCCGAGGTGTTCGTCAAGCTCGGCCGGCGGACGCTGTTCCAATATTTCCTGCAACCTGTCTCCGACAGCTTCCGGCGCGCGTTCCGGGACGAATGACATGCCGGCGCGGCTGGTGCTCACCATCCATTGCCCGGACCGGCCGGGGATCGTCGGCGCGGTCGGCGGGTTCCTGCACGGGCTTGACTGCAACATCGTCGAATCGGCGCAATTCGGGGATCAGGATTCGCGGCGCTTCTTCATGCGCATCGTGATCGAAAGCCCCGCGCTCGGCCGCGATGCGCTGCGCGATGCCCTGGCCCCGGTCGCGCGCCACTATGGCATGTGCGTCGCGGTCCGCGCCGCCCAGGACCGCCCGCGCACGCTGATCCTGGTGTCGCGCGCCGGCCATTGCCTGAACGACCTGCTTTACCGGCGCGACATTGGCGACCTGCCGGTGGAGATTGTCGGCGTGGTGTCGAACCACCCCGACTGGGCGGAGCTGGTGACGGCAAGGGGCCTGGGCTTTCATCATCTGCCGGTGACGCCGGGCGGGCGCGACACGGCCGAACGGCAGCTGCACGACCTTGCCGCCGCGACGGGTGCCGAACTGATCGTGCTCGCGCGCTACATGCAGATCCTGTCCCCGGCGCTGTGCGCGGCCTTTGCCGGGCGGCTGATCAACATCCATCACAGCTTCCTGCCCGGGTTCAAGGGCGCGCGCCCCTATCACCAGGCCTATGCGCATGGCGTGAAGCTGATCGGCGCGACCGCCCATTATGTCACCGCCGATCTCGATGAAGGCCCGATCATCGAACAGGAGGTGATCCGGGTTGACCATGCCATGTCCCCGGAGCGGCTGGCCGCATCCGGGCGCGACATCGAGACGATCGTCCTCGCCCGCGCCATCCGCTGGCATGCCGAAAGCCGCGTGCTGCTGAACGGCAACAAGACCGTCGTGTTCCCATGATCCGGCGCGATGTGGACATTCCCAATACCGGGTCGCCCGCCTTCGGCGGAAAATGCCTGCAAGGAGGTTCCGACCATGAAAGCGCGTGAGATCATGACCAGAAATCTGCTGACCGTCGGACCGGCGGTGAGCATTGCCGAGACCGCGCGCCTGATGGCGGTTGAGGATGTGGGCGCGATCCCGGTCGTAGATCGCGGCATGCTGGTCGGCGTCGTCACCGACCGCGATCTCGTCGTCCGCGCGCTGGCCAGCCGGCTGCCGGGCAGCACGCCGATTGGAGAGGTGATGACATCCAGCCCGGTCACATGCAACGACGATGACAGTCTGGACGATGTGCTGGAAACGATGTCGGACGAACAGATCCGTCGCGTTCCGGTGATCGCGGATGGGGGCGATCTGGTCGGTATCGTGTCGATCGCCGATATTGCAGCGGTCAAGGGCGAAGCCCGCGACGTGGGCGAAACGGTGGGCGAAATCTGCCGCGCCCGGGGCCTGCATTGCCAGACATCGACCCTCGATGCCGCGCATTAGAGCGGTTTCAGCCCGCTGACCGCGCCACGCGCCACGCGCCGACGCGGCGACATGGCAGGGCCGCAGGACGCACATGCACCGGCTCTGCACCGGAGCGGTCCGCATCGGGAGGCCGGTTCAATGGACGATGTGGCATTTTTCACGCGTCGCCTGGCGCAGCACCGCGCACTCGCGGCTGCAGCGCCCTCGCCTCATGTCCGGGCAATCCATCAAGAGTTTGCCGAGGCCTATGAGCTGCGCCTCATGCTTATGCCGCTCGCCCGGCCCGAAGCGGTGACGCAAGTGCGCGCCGAGCTGTGGCTGTAGCCATGGCCTTATCGGATGCGCGCAGGCCAGCCCATGGAACCGAGCAGCATATTGTGGAGTTTGCGGATAGCCGTGGCCGACGGCAGAGCTCATTCCGGCATCATGGCCACTGGACCGAAACGCCATCTGCCCGATGATGGCCCCGCCGCAGCCGGCGAGCGGGAGGCTGTGACGGCCGCCCCGCGCGCAATCGACCCCGCGCAAGGTCTTGTCATCGACCAACCCGACCAGACCATCGACCGCACGCCGACAGCACACGCGCATCACAACCGGTATCTGCAATCGATCATCCGCAACATGCCGGACGGGATGATCGTCGCCGACCGCCAGGGCGTCATCCTGTCGGTCAATCCGGCGGCCGAGCGGATGTTCGGCTGGCCCGCTGCAGAGCTTGAAGGCCGCAACGTCTCGGTGCTGATGCGTCGCAGGGACGCGAGCGACCATGCGGGCTATATCCGCCGCTATCTGCGGACCAAGCAACGCCGGCTGATCGGTTTCGGGCGGGCGATGATCGCAGAGCGCCGCGATGGCAGCCACTTCCCGATCGAAATCACCCTTGGCGAGGACTGGAGCGGCCAGCAAATCTTCACCGCCTTCATCCGCGATCTCGAGGAACAGGCGATCGCCGAAGGCCGGGTGGAGGAGCTGCGCGCCGAACTGGCCCAGGCCGCGCGCGTGAACGCGATGGTCGCGCTCGGGTCGACGCTCGCGCATGAAATCAACCAGCCGATCGCCAATGTCGCCAATTATGTCGAAAGCGTCCGCCATATGCTCGCCGACGCGTCAGACGCGGGCAGGGCCGAAGCGGACATGGCGGAAATCGACGAAGCGCTGCGCGAGGCAGCGGCCGAGGCGTTGCGAGCCGGCGACATCATCCGCCATCTGCGCGATCTGGCAGCGGGCGCCGAACTGGCCAAGACGATCGAGGATCTGAGCCTGATCGTCCGGGACGCGGCGGCGATCGGCCTGCCGGGCAGCCTGCCCGGCGGCCGGAACGGCGGCGATGACCTGCACATCAAGGTCGCCCAGGCCCTGGTGCTGGTCGATCGCATCCAGATCCAGCAGGTGCTGATTAACCTGATGAAAAATGCCTGCGAAGCCATGGCAGGCAAGGCGCAGCGCGAGGTGACGATCACCGGCGAGATCCTCGACCACGGGCTTGTGCGCGTGTCGGTTGCCGATCGCGGCGACGGGCTCGACCCCGAGATTGCCGACCGGCTGTTCGACGCCTTCATGTCAACCAAGCCCGACGGCATGGGGCTGGGCCTTGCGATCTGCCGGACCATCATCGAATCGCATGGCGGACGGATCTGGGCAGAGCCCCGGCCGGGCGGCGGCACGGTCTTCCACTTCACCATCGCGCGCGCCGGGGAGGCCAGCCATGGCTGAACAGTTCGTCCATCTGATCGACGACGAGGAATCCTTTCGCCGCTCCGCCTCCTTCCTGCTCCGCAAATCAGGCTTCGAGGTCAGGGTGTGGAGTTCGGGCGACGATTTCCTGAAGGACCTGCGCGCGCTCAGGCATGGATGCATTCTCCTCGACCTGAGCATGCCAGGAGCCGACGGCATGGAGGTGCTGGCAACGCTGATCGGGCGCGGCATCCAGCTTCCCGTTATCATGCTGAGCGGGCATGGCGACATTCCCATGGCCGTCCGCGCGATGAAGAATGGGGCGGTCGATTTTCTGCAAAAGCCGTTCGAACGCGGTGCCTTACTCGCCGCGCTGCATGCGGGGTTCGACCGGCTGGCCAATGCCTGTGCCGCCGATCTGCAACGCGCCGACGCGCAGCGGCTGCTCGCCGCTCTCACCGAACGCGAGCTTGAGATCCTGAGGCGGCTTGCGAACGGCGCGCCCAACAAGATGATCGCTTATGATCTGGGCATCTCGTCGCGCACCGTCGAGGTGCATCGCGCGCACGCCATGGCAAAGCTCAATGCCCGCAGTTTTCCCGATGCGCTGCGCGTCGCCTTCGCCGCCGGGCTGCACCGGGCACCCGAATAAAGCCGATTGCCGCGAAGGCGGCCCTGCAAAGTCCTAACCTGCATTTCTTTCATATAAGATGCATTTCGATTATTAATCGCGCGCGTCGCCGATCAAGGGACGAGGCTCGCGGAGGCGCCTCTTTATGTCGGGGGGCTGACGCATGCCGGAAATCTCGTTCGGGTCGCTGCTGTCGACATTCCGCGCCTCTCTTGATCTGGTGTCGCAGGAGCTGGATCTGAGGCTCGATGGCACGGATTTCTATGACTACATCCTGCTGCTCTCGATCCTCCAGGCCAATGCGTCGGGCGCGCGCGGCGAAATCAGAAAGCATTTCAGCATCAGATCGATCGCCGATGGCATCGGCCTGCCCAATGAAACCGCCCGCCGCCATGTCATGCGGCTGGCGGACAAGGGGCTGGTGCTGGTTGATGATTCCGGGTGCCATGTCGCGCGCACGTCGCCAATCTATTCGGAATATATCGACAATCTGGAAGCCGGCGCAAAGACCGCGCACCGGCTGGTGGCACGGCTCGAGCCGCTGGGGCTGGTGGGCGACACGGGCCAGCGCCTTGCCGGGTCCGACATCTGGATCACCCACCAGCGGAAGATCGGGCATCTCGCCTTTGAACATATGCTGCGGACCTTGACGTCGGTGCAGACGCTGTGCCGCCGCCTGCTGACGTCGATCCTGTTCGTCAAAGTCTTCACCATCAACACCAGCGACACCGATTATGATGCGCTGGTCGATGTGACGCCGGAGGCGTGCGCCGCGCTCGGAGACCGCGGGCTGCTGCGCCCGGCGCGGGTGAGCGAGCTGGCCGAGGCGATCAGAGTGGCGGGCACCACGATTGGACGCCATCTCCAGAAAGGCGTGACCGCCGGTCTTTACCGGCACACCCCAGACGGGCTGCTGGTCGATTGCACGATGCTGGCGTCCCGGCAGGGAATCGCGATGATGGGGCAGACGCGGACCAGCCTTGTCCGCCTGTTCAACGATCTAGGACAGCTCGCGCGAAGCGACGCTCTCGTGTCCTGAAGCGGGGCCGGCGCCGTCGAGGCCGGCGCTGCGTTCCTCCTCCCGCCACTGGAACAGCATCGCTTCAATCATCCGACGCCGGCCCGGGTCCGACTCGCTCCTGAGGATCGCCTCATACTGGGCGATGTTTCGCCTTCGCACGAAGCTCTCCATCACGGCTCCACCTCCCAGGTTGTGGATAACTGGCCGTGACGACCCCGGAAAGCAGGCCCGTGCCCCATTTTGTGCGAGCCCCCGATTGGGACGGCGCGGCCGGGCGCAATGTGGCGATTCCCAATTTTCCCCGGATCGCGACTCCGCCAGCCTGACCCCCGGGTGGCGGCGCGACTGCGCGCGCACCGACTCACATGGGAGAGGTCATCGTGAAGACGGATGCCGATATTCAGCGCGACGTTCAGGCCGAACTCGAATGGGAACCAAGCCTTGATGCAGCGGGCATCGGCGTGGCGGTGAGCCACGGCGTGGTGACGCTCACCGGCCAGGTCAAATCCTATGCGGAAAAGATGGTCGCAGAAAAGGCCGCCGGGCGGGTTGCCGGGGTGCGCGCCATCGCGGAGGAGATCAAGGTCAGCTACCCCTCCGATCCCAAGACGTCCGATCAGGAGATTGCCCGCCGCATCGCCGATCTGTTCGACTGGGACGTGATGATCCCCGGCAAGCATCTGCACGTCCGGGTCGAAAAAGGCTGGGTGACGCTGACCGGGACGGTGGACTGGGAATACCAGCGCCGTGCCGCGCGCGGCGCCGCCGGCAAGATCAATGGCGTTCTCGGGATCAGCAATCAGATCGAGGTGCGCCAGGCCCCGGTCGCCCGGGATGTGCGCGACCGGATCGTCGCCGCGATCCGGCGGCAGGCGGATGCCGATGGCGAGACCATCGAGGTCGAAACCAAGGGCAATCGCGTCATTCTGAGCGGCCGCGTCAAGGCGTGGCATGAGCGCCAGCTGGCCGAACGCGCCGCCTGGGCTACGCCAGGCGTCGGCGCGGTCGACGACCGGATCACGCTCGCCATGTGATCCAGCCCCCTATCCCCGCCCCTCCAGCCTGATGCGGTTCAGATGCAGACCATCCTTCCGGCCCCTCCCCCCACCCCCACCCCCTCGCCCATCGATCCCGCCCGGCCCGCCCCCGCCATGATGGCGGGGCCGCAGCCGGCGCTGATCTGCCTTGACGATCTGGCCGGGGGCGGCGCGCTGCTCGCGCATGGCCGCGCGGTCGCGGCCGGGCTGGGGGTGCCGGTCATGCTCGGCCATGTGCTCGACACCCGGCGAGATGATCTGGCCGCAGACCTCGGCCACGGCCCGCTGCGCCGGACGCGCGCGCAGGGCAAGCTGGCCGATCTTGGCGGCGAGGCGCAGCGGCCGCTGGTGCTGGAAGGACGCCCGTGCGAACAATTGCTGCGCTGGATCGCCAAGCACCGGCCGCCCCTGGTTGGGCTCTACACGCGCGCCGCCGCCCATCCCGAGGCGTCCCGCCGGCTCGGCCATGTCGCGTCAGCGGTGCTCGCGGACTGCGGGGCATCGGTATTGCTCGTGCCGCCGGACAGTCACGCCGTCGCGCGATACCGGCGGATCCTGCTGCCGCTCGACGGGTCGTTCGACAGCGAACGCGCCATCCCCATCGCCGCCAGCCTGGCGGCCGCCCATGATGCCGAACTGCTGCTCGTCCATGTCGTGCCGGTGCCGGAGCTGACGATCATCGGCCCGGTCGAACGCGACGCGATCGAGCTGCGCGAGCGCGTGCGCGCGCGCAACGAACATGTCGTGCTCGATTACCTCCAGTCGGTCCGGCACCGGCTGATGTGCGCACGCCAGCCGGCCTCGGTGCATGTCAGCCATGGCGACGCGCGCGACGGCCTGCCCGCCGCCTGCGCGAAATTGGCCGCCGACCTGATTGTCCTGTCGACGCTGGGCAATGGCGGGCATGGCCAGCAGGGGTGCGGGCATGTCGCCGCTCATCTGGCCGGCACCGCCCGGACGCCGGTTCTGCTGATCAAGGCACTGCCGGGCCCGGATGGGGCATCATGATGTACGCGGGCGACGAAAATCTAAGTACACCTCACAATTACACCCAATCTTTCGCCGTGCCACCCCTGTTCTTCCGAACGTCACGTAAAGACCGGATTTATAATCTGGTTTATTAAAAGAGGGGAATATCATGAAAGCCTGCAATATTGTCCTGACAGGACTTGCCGTCCTGTTCGCCAGCCCTGCACCGGCCGTCGTCTATATGGTCGGTACATTCAATGTCCCGCCGACCCAGGCGGTAAATCTTGTGCCGTCGGTCATCGCATCGCCCGGGGCATTCCAGGATGAATTCCGCTTCACCGTGTCCGCACCGCTGACGATCGCCGCCAGCGGCTTTCAGACCACGGCGCTGTTTGCCGGGTCCACCGAGCTCAGCAATCTGGACTTCGGACTGGTGCAGCTACGCAGCGGCTTCGGCAATGCCGGCGCGCTCGTTGCCACCTTTGCCAATGGCGGGGCGCTGAACAGTCTGGAAACGAGCGCGCTCGCGCCGATCCAGCTGGGGGCCGGGCAATATACGATCGTGGTCAACGGCATCGTCGGCACCGGCCCGGCAGATTATGACGGATCGATCGTGTTCGCCGCCGTGCCCGAACCCGGGGTCTGGGCGTCGCTGATCGCGGGCTTCGGACTGATCGGTTCGGCCGCACGGCACCAGCGCCGCCGCCGCGCAAAAGGCGAAACCGCGCTGCGCCTGGCCTAAGGCGTGTTCAGGCCGGGTTGACTCCCCCCGGCGGCGCGAACCGGGCTTTGCCATGACAAGACAGGCCGGTGGTGCCGGGCGCAGACGCTGCCCAGCACCACCGGCCTGTTGCCGACTCCGCCACCCGCGCCCGACGACCGGCGCCGGGCACCGACCGGCCCGGGCACGGCCGCCATCCGGCGACATGAGGAGATTCCACAATTGGCAGCCGGCAAGGACGGTGCGACAAGTGAGACGTGATCAGGAAGCCGAGCATTTTTATTGGCTTTGAGTGCAAACACAAAGCCTTGGTCCGGTGTTCGACGACGATCTGATCATAAAAGCCGGCGGCGTTCCCCAAGATATGTCCTAACAGACATCGGACCGGGGGGATGCCGCCGGTTCCCTTTGGAAGTGATGGCGACAGCCTGGGTCCGGTCCAGCAGGGCGTAACAATCCGCCCCCACGTACCCGACTCCGACGGACCACCGGCTCAGGCGCAGCGTGGCCTGGGCGTTGTGCGCATCGGCGCTCGACCAGCGCGCATATTGATCGCCGACATCGAAGCCCAGCGAGACCCCGTCGGTATCGGCACGCATCCGCGCGCCGCCATCGATCAGCGCGACCGTGCGGTCGATCGCATAATCATCGATGCCGATGCTCGCCGCCGGGTGAACACATAGCCCTCGCCCCACCGCTTCTTCGGTGCGCAGCCACCGCGGTCGCCAGGTTATCGCATTGGGCACACCCCCAAGCCCGATCGAACGTCCGGGGGCACCTCTGCCTCCCCTAAATGCCTCTAAATTGGACATAAACGTTCTTGTTCGTGCGCACGATAAGCGCATATCGACGCGCGCCTGATCGAATTGATCGGATCAAATAGAGGAACGATAATGAGAAAGATCCCACTCTTCGCCGCGATCGCAGCTGCCGCCGCTGCCCCGGCATCGGCACAGAATTTTGAAGGCCTCAGGGCAGAACTGCGTGGTGGTTTTGACCGGGTCGAACTGAGCGCCAGCGCCCTCGGTGATGACGTCAGCGGCGGGGAAAACGGCTTCGGCTATGGCGTGGAATTCGGCTTCGATAAGAAGGTGGGCTCGAACGTCATCCTCGGTGCTTATGTCGGCGGCGACCTATCCAGCGTGGGCAGCTGCAGCGAAGTCTTCGGGCTCGATGAAGCATGCTTGGAGGCAGGGCGTAATCTGCAGATTGGAGCGCGGGTTGGGGTGACCGCATCTGAGAAGATCATGGTCTATGGCAAGGCCGGGTATAGCAATGGCCGGATCGACTTCAGCTACAACGATTTCGAAAACATCCTCACCGACTTCGAAGACAACATCGACCGTGACGGCTTCCATGTCGGAGCCGGCGTCGAGGCAGCCCTGAGCAAGCGGTTTTTCCTCAAGGCCGAATATGTTTTCACAAGCTACAACGGCGCAGAGTTCGACCTGGGAGCGGATGAGTTCAGCATCGACGGCAACCGCCATCAGGCGCTGCTCGGGGTCGGCCTCAGGTTCTAACCTTTCGCGAGGCAACGATGCGGGTGATCATCCACCGCACTCATCGCGCCTTGTAAGATTATCTGGGTCGATTTGACCCCGCTAAGGACAGGATCGTCCGTTGCCACGCAAGGACGATCCTGTTCATTGGCTTGTAAAGGCTCCCGATGATCGCAAACGGTGTGTTCAGGCCACGATGGGCCAAGGCAACAGTTCGCGGACAGCATTAGCGGGATGACCTGCGGCTTGGGTCAGAACCCATTGATATGTGGTTCGCGATCTGATTCAGGTTCCGTGAGGAGATGCGGGTGTGCGACCCGACACGGCTGACTGACGAGCAGATGGAGCGCATGCACCTGTAGTTCCTCAAGAGCCACGGCAAGCCCCGGATTGATGACCGACGGGCGTTGAGCGTCATCTTCTTCGTCAACCGTGATGGCCTGTAATCGACCCGCGTCGATCTGCTCGCGGTGGCTTCCCTACCGATTTGCCCATGGCAGGACATCGGACGCGGCTTAGTCGAGAGCGACGGCGCGGCGGGTTGAACGGCGAGCCATCGCGCCGATGGCGCCGAAACCGCCGATCATCATGGCCCATGTTGCGGGTTCGGGGACGGTCGCAAACTGGTAGTTCGTCTGCCAGAAGCCGCCGGGGCTAGCGGCGGTCGAGACCCTCACCTGATTGGCGACAGGGGCGGCGGAAAACACGTTGTCGATCGTGGCGAACAGGTCGTTCTCGGTGTCGATCAGGTCTTCACCGCCGACCGTGCCGAAAATCGTCATGCGGTTGAGTGCGGCGCTGTATTCGACCGTGATGTCAGTCGGCAGCACGGCGCGCCGCCCAAGCGAGATCGGCGCGTTGACGATGGTGAAGTCGGAGGTCGTGTCAGTCACGCCCAGCCGCATCAGGCTGAAGGTGATGAGCCACGCCCGGAGAATGTCCGACCCTAGCTGGGCGGGTAGAATCTCTTCGCTGGTCGGCGCGCCTATCCGCGTCCAGCTATCCGAACTGATCCCGAAGCCTGAAAAGTCAGCCGCCTGCGCAGGCACCGCCGCGAGCGCGGCCGCTGCAAGCAAAATCCCCTTGAACATGTGAACACTCCCCTTTGGTGATGCCCTGTTTACAAAAACCGGCCGTTAAATGTCTTGCGTGAAAAGCGCCGGATCGGACGAAGCGGCTGGGCGTGTCGTTTCAGAACAACCCCAAACATTCCCAAATAATGCGCAGACTCCGCCCGCGTATCGTGCCCCCGTTCGACAACCGCCCAGCCGCGATGCGCGAGAACGAGAGGTCATATGGCAGACGATACCGCGGACGCGTCGCTTGAACTGACCGAGGACATGGAACTCGATCAGGCCGACGACGCAGGGGGAGGGGACGCTTCGCCAGCGTCGGGGGATGGCGAGAACTCGACCATTCTCGAGATGCGCGCCCGGATCAAAGAGCTGCAACGCACGTCGAGCAGCTCAATTACGGGGTCAAGCCGCAGACCGTCGAGCTGGGTCCGAAGCCCACGGTTGCCGGGTGCGACTACATTAAGAGGTGAGCTATCGCCGACATTCTCGCGTCCAACGCTGTTCATACCGACGCACCGCATGGCCTCCAGCGATCATCGCACAGGCAAGGTTTGTCCGACCGACATAAACCTTGGCAAGCGTTCTGCCATAGCGATCACGGCCAACCCGCTGGATCCTCAAATCTCGACCGGCAATCATCTGCTCGAGCGCGCGCTTGCTCGCCCGACCATCGCCCGGCGTGCAGATCCGGTTTCGCGGACACCGCCGCAGTTCAGGTGCGTCAATGCCGGCAACCCGGATACGCTCGGCGCCGCAGCGCAGACTGTCGCCATCGGTTGCAACGCAAAGAGCTAAAGCGAAGAGCGCAGCAAGCATCGATTAGCCCTGCCCAGCCAAAGCCGCGCGAACGGCATTCGTAATGAAGGCGTGGCGATCACCGCTCACCCGATCGATCGCTGCGATCAGCTCAGCCTCCAGGCTAAGTTCAAGGCACACATCGCGGCCGGGACAATCCGCCCGCACAAGGATTCGGCCAGCCTCTTCAAGATCCTCGTCCAACTCAACTTCATCCAGAGTCGACGGCACCGGGACAGGTTCGCCAAACCGCACCATCACCGCCAAATGACCAGACAGAGCTTCCTCGGCGTTCAGCGCCGCCTCCTGCAGCGTGTCACCGGCAGACACGCAGCCAGGAAGATCCGGAAAAATCACCCCATAGCCGTGATCCCCGCGCTCAATGAGCGCTGGGAAATACACAATCGCCATCTATCAGCCCCTATTGCCCTCGCCCCCTTAATCCAGACGCATCAGCTGCGACGGATAGGGGGCGGCAAGTGAAACGGCCTCGTCCATAGGCCCCCTAAGCCAGACATCGAAATCCCCATCATGGAGGATGACCGGCATTGCCTTTGGATGGACCGGGCGCACCAGCTCATTGGGCTCACACGTCAAAAAGGCATAGGCCCCACCCTCCTCGGTCGGGCGCCAGACACCCGCGAAGGCAAAGATCGGCCTGCTCGGAACAGAGAACCACCGCTTGATCTTGTGGCCCGCCGCCCCTTCCCATTCGCAAAACTCACTGGCGGGAACGAGACAACGCCTTTCAGCACGGCCAAGCGCACCCCGCCAGAATGGACTGGCAAGGTTGCGCACATTAGTCACCGGGGCGCGCCCGGCTGGCGGCGGAGGGAAACCCCAGCGCATAATCTCGACCTTCCGGACGCCCCCCTCCGCTCTCACCACCAGCGCTGGCGACTTGGGATACAGATCCTTGGCGGGGTCCAGAGAAAGCCCCTGCTCGACCGCATCAAAGATCCGCGCGACCTCAGCAGCAGGTTCGCGCAAGCGATAAAGGTTGCACATTCAAAACGCCTCACACTCGTTCGCCGAGACATAGCAGTCAGGGCACAGTCTGCGCTGCTAAGAACCGAGCGCCGCCTATCCGAAACGCGCGCCCGTCAGGTCAGACCTGGGCGTGTTCACAAGGATAGCCCGATCAACCAGCGCCTGGGCTGGCATGGCATGAAGATCTTCAGCATCCCCAAGCGACCAGCCGCTGCTCTGACCCAGATCCCGGAGAAACGGCCCGCGCAGCAGCGCCTCGGGTCGAGCCCCCCCGGAGGGACCGGCCGATGATGTACGGATGACCTGGTTTTCCTTCACAACACCTTTGGTACTGCCCTGCGAGAGCACCCTCCCCGCGATGTTGCCACGCACCATCACCGTCTCTCCCGTACCAAACATCATGATCGAGTTTGATCCGCCGTCCCCGCTGGTGACAGCTGCTGGTCGGACGGGCTGACACGAGGACGTGTTGCACTCGATGAAGTAGGAGGTGTTCGGCCCGCCGAGTTGCGCAAAGAAGCCATTTGCCGCGTGGAGGTTGTTGAAAACAACGCCGCGCATGGACGCCGCCTTTCCATCCGCGCCCGCATGCCCCATCGAAAATATCAGGAACATCGTCGTTGGGTAGACCGTCTGGCCCAAATCGTTCCGACCGACCTGCGTTTGACGACAGGTGAGTATGTTGTTCTCAATGACTGTCCGGCTCCCCCACCCCTCGCGGACCGCATCTGATCCTCCAAGAAACTGGATGAAGTCGAAATGAATGTCCTTTGCCTGATCGACGCCCCCGCGATGCAGGTTTTTGTGGATGTAAATGAAGAGGTCCGACGCTGTCGGATTTGCGAGCTGCGGTGACGAACGGTTGGTCCAACCGACGTTGATCTGAAAACCAAATTCGCCACTCTCACCGATGTCGTTCCCAGTGAACTCGAAATATCCGCGACCTCCAAAGTTGCAGACCCGCCGGATTTTCGAAAACGTACAATGGCGAACGATCAAGCTCTCACAAAAGTCGGCGTTGAGCGCTCGGATCCAGCGTTCTGATCCCACGGGTCTCGCTGCAAACTCCTGACCGAAGCGGCAGCCTTCCACAACCACCCGGCTTGCACTCGGCCCCCTCGCACCCTGGTTGAAGATACCCTCAAGGGCCAGATTGGCAGTAGCATTCTCGCCGGCAGCATTGTTCAGCGCGACAAAATCGAGCCCGCGGAAGACGAGCCCGCTCCCCTGCCCTCGCCAGATACCCGTCACCTTCACGATCGCCCCCGGTGCCGGCTCGATAACGCATCCGCCTCTCGGCCCCCATTGCCCACCAGACTGGGTATAGTCGGCACCGAGCTGCCACGCCCCGTAAGCACCTGACGCAAGCTGCAGGCGGCACCAATCATCTGGATAAGCAGCACTCAAGGCGCGGATACGCGCAGTCATCTCATCCACGGACGAGACAATCACGCTGCGACCAGGCCCAAACGTATCAGGGACGACCGGATCCCATTTGTTGGCGTTGATCGTAGCAACAATCACGTCCCGCTCGGCACGAGCGGCTGGCGACAAGCGGCCGAGATCTCCCGACGGGATCGAAAAGAGCGCCGCAGCCCGGCGCTGAACCGGTGCCGAGCCCGCATCGATCCCGCCAGAATCAGCAGCCCCACTCGCCTCTGCACGCCCCCGGAAAACGTCGCCCCGTCCGGTAAGGGCAATCGCAGCAGCCAGAGCGCCAGAGACGACCGCCCGCCTCGTGTGGATCATGACACGCAACCCTCCCCGCTTCCTGATCGTCAGTTGCAGGCCTGTTTCGCATTTCGGCCCGCCTTATGCCGCGACACAAGCCCCTCCCCTCAAAACCCAGCGCATAAACAGCGCTGGCGACTGACCCAGGACCAGACAGTGAACGGGTTGCCCCTTCGGCAGCAGTGACAATGCGATCATGTTCGCTCCCCTTCTACCGACACACCCTTACCACGTCTTCACAGCGTCGATCCCGGTAGTAAGTCACCATAGATCAGTCGTTTTCGTGTCAAAATGGATCACAGAAAACAGGTATATTGGCATTTCAATGAACACAATCTAGCAAACGCCAGTCTTGTCGGCTGCGTCTCGTTCTTCTGATTCGGCCAATACATGCGTAAGGCCGTTTATCACCCAGATGGGTGATAGAATCATATCGGCCAAGCGCCGACAGTCTGTCGTTATGTTGCAATCTTGATTTTGGTTTAAGGGGGTATGATGGTTTCGGGGTTCCATCTCTAGACGGGGCAGTCGACGGATCAGCCCGAAAGCTGGTTCGACTCGTCTTTCGTGCAGCTGAAAGCAACCCGTGATGCTGGACGCATTGGCATTCTCGATGCCGTGCAGGTCCATGTGTCACGCCGACATATCAGCTTGATGCGGCGCGGATGACTCGAACGGCTTCGCCGGCCGACTGCCCGCGTGGGCGATTTTGCCCCGATCGAACCAGGCAGTGACCGCGAGCTTAGCCGAAAACCCGAATTTTTCGCTGTTTAGCACCTGTTCCAGGTCGTGTTGCTTGGGGAATTCCATGAAGCAAGAGGCGATACATCCGCTCGAGAAACTGGCAGCAAAAGGCGTGCCGCAGGTCGCAGACGCTACCCTCGTCGCCACCGCATTTTGCTTTTTTGCCCTGCTTCTTCCGCTCACCGTAACGCCGGTGATCCCATTCATTGACCTCTATGACCACATAGTCAGATACTGGGTACTGTCCCACAGCACAGAGCTCGGCGAAATCTCAAAGAGTTACGCTGTGCAGTGGCGGCTAACTCCGAACCTGGGCATGGATGCCCTTGGCTGGATGCTGCTCCACTACGTTGAGCCGCTCCGTGCCGCGAAGATCATTGTTGCCGGTTTGGCCCTATTTCAAGTCCTGGCCGTGACGGCCTTGGCACGAGCCCTCGGCGCACGCAGTCTTATCATCCCGATCATTGCAGCTTCTTTTCTGGCATATAGCTATGTATTGAACTGGGGATTCATAAACTTTCTGCTGGCCATGTCGCTCTCCTTCTTTGGCATGGCTGCATGGATCTTATTGCGTAACCGATCCCTGACCGTTGCGGTGTCCGGTGCCGTCTTTGGGCTGCTGGTCTTCCTGTCTCATGGATTTGCCTTCTTTCTCTATGGCCTGACACTCGCCTCGCTCGAGCTCGGGCGCTGGTGGGCCGCGGGTGAACGGCTTCCGCGCCTCGTCCAAGGTCTGTTGCTCATTGGAACCCAGGCCATCATTCCGGTCGCGCTATTTCTGGCAGCGGGCACGTCAGATTCCGGGGATTCAACAGCGGCGCGGATCGCGGCCACGTTTCAATCTGACAAATGGGTCACCCGACTATGGGCCGAGCTTTGCTATCGCCTGAACACAATCGTCAGGGTGGCAGAAAGCCCAAGCGAGCAGTTTGATATTGTTGCAATCGCAACCCTTGCGACTGTGATTGGAGCAGGATTTCTCTCTGGCCATCTTCGGTTGGCCCGAGCTGCTATCCCAGCCATCGCGGCGTTAGCGTTGATGTGTGTCATCACACCGCCGGCGCTGTTCGGCGTGGGCTTTGTTGCAGATCGCGTGCCGCTCCTGCTCGCATTGATGTGCTGTGCCGCGCTCCAGCCCCCCCCTTCAACCAACGGCCTGATGCCCATATCGGCCGTGCTGGCGGCGCTCCTTGCGGTAAAATCCGCCATCACGGCCATCAGCTGGTCAGAATATCGCCAGGACTGGCTCACAGCCTCTGAAGTCCTCTCTAAGGTGCCCGAGGGCGCCATCATGCGGCCGGTCTATGCCATGACCAGCTACCGTGGCGGGGACGAAGGCAGGCGCTGCCAGATGTACGCTCCTCTCGCGCTCGCCTACCAAGGAGTGCACGCCCCGCTCTTTGCAGATCCGTTCAAGCAGCCGCTGTCTCTCCGGGGAGACCTAGCCAAAGTGGCAGTCGCTGAGATCCGAAACCCCCATTGGCTCGAGCGTCGTGGCGAAGCAGCGGTCGCGTCCGAAATTAGGCAAGTGCTCCGTATCCCAGCGGTCTCCCACGTCTTCGTTTGTGGGGAGCTCGCCCATGTCGCGACCTCGTATCGCAATAGGGTGGTCGCGCGGGCCGGCAACTTCGTCCTGCTGCGGGGCGGCACATAGCGCCTTGCGCTAGCCAGCCTTCAAAGCAGCCCTGCCCTCCGGAGCGAGAACGTTCCCCCGTTAGCGAATATCAAATGGTCGAACAGCGTCACGTCGAGCCGGTTACCGACGAACGCGAACGCCTGGCTTATCGACCGCGTCCCGCCCCTCGCTGTGAGGCCCTTTTGCCAGTCGGCGATCTAAGCCAAACACACGCGATGAGCTCTTTGTCATGCGCACGCACCAAATGCGATCCGCTGTTGCCGGACAGGAAGCCCTCTTCGACCATACGGAGCTTCTCGTCAGGGGACCGGCGCTCACCGCCCTGAACCCCTCCGAGAACCTCAGGACGCAAACAACTCCCAGGATTGTTGTCGGTCATATGCCTCATTCCCACACAGGTGTGAGGTCCTGTCGGGCCATCTTGGGGGCCGCTGAAAGCCGGGACGGTTCGATATGCAGCACGGTCAGCCTGCTGATGGACTCCAATCTCTTGAAAAAACACCACAGTGGTGTTATCTGGGATAATGACTCAAAAGCGAAAGCCGACCTATGACATAGAAGCGGTCAAAGCCGCTTTCTCTACAGTCGAGAAACTTAATGTCACAGGTTCCGCTCTGAGAGGAGCAGCATCGCTTGGTTTCAGCCGAAGCGAGATCGTTACAACTATACAGACAATCGAGCGACGTCATTTTTATAAGTCTATGACATCATTTTTTGATCATCGGGTCTGGCAGGACGTCTACCATGTTCCCTCTGACCAGGGGACTTTGTACATCAAACTGACAGCCGATGCCGTCACAGAGTTTTTGCTTCTGTCGTTCAAGGAGAAGGGCAATGACTAACCCCACCTGCCCGCACACGGGCCGGCCGATGTTCCGCGACGTTCGGCCGATCACGATCACCTACAAGGGGCACGAAACTACCTTCGACATGCCCGGCTGGTATTGTGATGCAAGCGACGAGAGCATTCACACCGGTGACGACATGAAGGTTTCGGATCGTGCCTTGAACCGGCTAAAGGCGCAAGTCGAAGGCCTGCTCGAGCCCGAAGCAGTGCGTCGGATCAGGAAGCGCTTGCATCTCACCCAGAAGGATGCGGGCCGCCTGATTGGCGGTGGGCCCAACGCCTTCCAGAAATACGAGAGCGGCGACGTGGTTGTCAGCCATGCGGTGATGAGTGCACTGTTGCTGCTCGACAGGGATCCATCCGGGCTTTCGGTTTTGAAGCAAAGGGCGCATCGGAAGGATGCCGCATAGGCTTATTGCAACTGCCTATCCGCGCGGCCGACCACAATCTTCGGCAGTCTCACTGCATGCCTAGATGACCTTCGATTATACGGGTCTTTTTCAGGCTCCCGCGCCACGCCATGAGTCGATCGTTGAGTGACTCCATCTCTTGAACCGAAAACGACGGCTCCAAAAGATTTTGCAGGAGAAATTAATCCATATTGGACCCGTCCCGGGCTAATGGTCTTGAATAGTTGGATCCCGTTTCGCTTCTTATCTCGAGGCAAGACCCCGTCTGAGGAATCGAAAAATGTGCTCTAATCGGACCATACCCGATATTGGATCCAAAACGAGTCCAACCAGGTCCAAACCCGTCCAAATCAGAGAGGAGCTGAGGGTCATCAGCGACATTCTCGACCTTCAGGGGCAGCGCCTCGCTGCCTGCTACGTTTCGATGGCAGCGGAACAGCTCGAGGGTGGCGAACTCTATACGCCAGGGCTTGATCAACAATGAGAATGAGAACAGCCTCGCCCTGATCGCGCTTTGGTGAGCGCCTGGCTGTACCGATGGAAAGCTCCCCCCTTGCCGCGGGCCGCCTCTCTAAGCGCTATCTCGATCTCGACCAATGGGGGGATCCCAAGGGTTTGCTTGATCCCCTCAAGCGCACGGCGTGCATAGCTTTGCCGATATGTCCGCCTGGCATTCTCATGACAAGCATGCCGAACCGGGTCCAGCACGGCACGCCAAAACTCGTCGAACGGCTCCCTCGGACCATCTCCGGCAGCCCAGGCGACAAGCAGAGCAAAGCGGAGTGCAGCCGTCGGTTCCAGGGGTCCCTCCCCGCACCGCTCAGCCGCATCAGTCAGCGCCACCAAGGCTCGGAAAACCAGCTCATCACGTCCGATTCGCATGAACGGTAATTAGAACATAATCGGAACATTGTCTTCGCCCCGGCAAACGGGGATTTAGCTCTATGGCAGGCGCTGACCCAAGAGCGTGTGGAAAGAGTTCGTCGATCCGCGATGCCGGGCGACCATCGGCGAAGCTTGTGAACGTTGCGGTCGGCCAGGTGCGCGAGTTGATGCCGATGAGCTTGCAGTTTTCAATGAGCGTGGCGATCACCGCCCAGCTGTCGCCGCCCTCGTCGGAGGCGGCGAACAAGACGTTCTTGCGATTGCATACCGCATCGGCAAGCCTCCTGCTGATATCCTTAAGTCAAGCGCGCTGTATGACTATCTACATAGTCAGGAGCATGCCATGGTCGCGATCAGCCTCGCAGACGCCAAAGCCCATCTGAGTGAGCTGGTCGACCGAGTTGAGGCCGGCGAGCCGATCGACATCACCCGTCGCGGCAATCCGGTCGCACGGCTCACCGCCGTGGTCAGGCCGCGCGAGCCGATCTATGTAGCGCTGCTCCAATCGCTAACGGCGACGATGCCACCCCAATCCCAGAGCGCGGCCGATCTCGTGCGGTTGATGCGGGATGGCGACCGCTACTGATGCTCTATCTCGACAAGTCGCTGATCCTCGCGGCGCTCTCCAGCGCGGCGATGACGCCGCGTGCCCAGGCCTGGCTGGCAGAGCAGGATCCGGCGCAGCCGGCGATTTCCGAGAGGCCGATTAGGCTTGGACGCTAGGAGGAATGCAAGCTTCGTGCTACATATTCTCGGCAAATGTAGCGCGAAAGTGACAATGCCTACCCCTCACACCCCTCCCGCAGCAGTTCGCCGAAGTTTGCGTAAGCTCGGGGCGGATATCCACGATGCCCGCCGACGCCGCAAACTGCCTATGGCAGTCGTGGCGGAACGCGCCTTCACCTCCCGCTCAACCCTGCAAAAGGTAGAAGCTGGCAACACCAATGTGAGCATCGGCATCTATGCAAGCGTCCTCCAGGCCCTCGGTTTGCTTGAGGGGCTCGCCCAAGTCGCCGACATCGGCAACGACCGGGTCGGCCAGGCGTTGGCCAGGGCCGACCTTCCCAAGCACGTTCATCTGAAGCGTCCGGCCGGATCCTCCCGCGATGGCTGACTTCAAGGTCCACATCGATCTCAACGGTCGCACGTGACCGATCGGATTAGCGAGGAGCAACCGTGTCCGTGGGACGGAGACGGTTCTCTTCGTGTGCGACCGTAAGTGGTTGGATAACCCGGATCGCTTTTCTCTGGAGCCCGCACTCGCATTGACTCGTGGCGCGTTCGCTCCTCCTGATGGCCTTGCGACCTTCGGCTGGATCGGCGACTCCGTACCAGATACCTGGGGCCGCCGATTGATGCAGCGCGCCGAGCGTCGCTTCGCCAACCGCAAAGGCCACGCAGTTCGTCTGCTCGCCGAAAGTGACCACCTGCTTGGGGTCATCGCCGAGAAGCAGTGAGGTGTTGTCGATGATCTTCATCGGCTTTTCCTCACGCCCAGAGACACGATAGTGGCGCAGCTGCCATGCGGTCTCCGAACGGCACGACGTCCGTGCTGTCGTAGAGGACAGTGCCAAACGCAAATCGGTCCCCACATGCCTCCGCCAATGCTCGTAGGCCCGAGAAGTCGCTGGCCTTGACCGTCGCACTTGCCTTCACCTCGATGGCGGCAATCATGCCGTCATCGCGCTCAAGCACGATATCGACCTCGCGCATGTCCCGATCGCGGAAATGATGTGGCGTCAGACGCAGGTCTGAGGCCGTCATCAGCTTCAGCACTTCGGAGAACACGAAGCTCTCGAGCAGCGCGCCAAACGCTCCCCGATCCGCTTTTATCCGATCAAAAGTCAGCCCGCGCGCGGCGGCGAGCAACCCGGAATCAAGGAAATGCAATTTGGGCGTCTTGACCAGGCGCTTGAGTGCATTGGTGAACCAGGGCTGCAGGGTCGCGATCAGGAATACCTGTTCGAGCAGACCGACATAGCGCTGACCGGTCCTGTGGTTCACATTAATGCCGCTCGCGAGCTGGGAATAGTTGACGAGCTGCCCGGAATGTTCAGCCAGAAGTCGTACGAATTTCGGGAGTTCGGTGAGCTTTTCCACCTCGGCGATATCGCGAAGATCACGGGTCAGGATCGAGGTGAGATACGACCGCGCCCAATCTTGTCGCCGCCGTTCGCTGTCACGGCTGATCGCTTCAGGAAAGCCGCCGCGCAGTGCCAGTTGTACCAGATCATCGCCGACGATCGCGTCGCTCTGGCTGCGCAAACTCCCCTCGAACAGACGTTCCAGAAAGGTCGGCGCTCGGTTCTCGATTTCCGCCCGAGCCAAAGGCAGCATCCGGATGGTTTCCATCCGGCCAGCGAGGCTGTCGGAGACGCGCGGCAAGGTCAGTACATTGGCCGATCCTGTGAGCAGGAAACGGCCAGGTCGGTAGTCTTCGTCGACCGTCTTCTTGATCGCCAGCAACAGATTCGGGGCACGCTGGATCTCGTCGATGATGGCGCGATCCAGACCTCGGATGAAGCCGGCTGGATCGGACTGGGCAGCTTCAAGGACGGTCTGGTCGTCGAGGGTGCTGTAGGTCCAGCCGGTTTCTCCCATCTTTCGCACCAGCGTCGTCTTGCCGGCACGGCGCGGTCCGACGATGAGGACGACCGGCGTGTCCGCAAGCGCCTCCTTCGCCCTCTGCTCAATAAATCGCTGGAACATGCCATCTCCGGTTACCGGCTGATTGATACTATCGGCTCCGGCAGATTTGTAGTCAACGGTTCGCTGATTGGCAGTGTGGGCATATCCATGAGGGGTTTGACGGTGGAAAGTCTTCCCTTGGGGCCGCGTCTTGTCTCTGCCGCATCCCCTCACTGGGCAGTCTCCGCAACGTCCCCAAGAGAGAAAGAGCAAGCCGGTTATGCCGTGGCCGGATGAAAGCTGCGATAGAAGCTTCCGGCACCCGCGCTCTGGTTCCTCGATGTTGAAGCTCTCTGCAATGCTCCCCGGCCATCTGGTGTCACCGGCGGGTCGCAGCTCTATTTGCGGAACATGGGGCGAAAACCGGCCATGGGGTTATCCGTCCCTGCTCCCGTCGCTGTGACGCTTCTTTACCCACATTCACAAAATCCGAGCCGTTAGACTCTTTAGTGGAAAATTAGATAGTTAGAGTTTGAAGCAGCCCTCGTAAGCCCCTGATCTATAACCATTTGGCCTCACTAGCGCGTTCCGGACATGTCGTTGAATCGTTCCTGATGTGTCGGGGAATGCGTTCCTGATGTGTCGTTATATAATTCCCGAAGTGTCGAGGGGCGTTCCGGATATGTCGATGGCTCCTTACGCAGGACGAAAACGCCGATCGGATTGAATCAGTTTTCACAAGCGTCCGTGGAATGTCGTTCAATCTGGATGCCGGGGTCGTGCCTTTGATGTGGTTGGGCTTCGCGATTGCATCCCGCCCAAGGCCGAACACGACACTTCGGGAACGGCATGGCTATCGCAGCGTGTGCTTGTTGGCTTCATGATAACGGCGCACCCAGCCAATGAACGCATTTTGATAGCTCGCGGGTGTGCGGGATGGGTCCTCGGCCAGCCACTGCCGGAACAACTGGTGCAGATTGTGGTAATCCCATCCCGGGCATTCGTGGCGGAGGTGCTCGAGCGTCTGAGGCGTCAAATCAACCGTCCGCGGTAACGGCTTTGGCTGGGGCGACGCAGGCCCCTCCCCTGCCCTGTTACGCTGCACCTGGACGCGTGCCTGGCCGGCTTCGCTCCGCCGCCTCATTCGTACCGAAGGTTCGCGCTTGCCCTCCGGCTGCTCGATCTCAAGCGTGTAGCCAGGAAGCTCGTCGCGATCGGCAATCTTCAGGATTTCGAATTTGAACCGGCGGTATTGGCCCTCTGCCCCCGATTTTTCGAACAGGGTCGGCATCGAGATGGCAAAGCCCCCCTCCCCTGCCCCGCCGGCGTGTTTACGGGCTACCTTGTACAGCCAGCGCTCGCGTCCGCCTGAGATGTCAAAATATGCGCGATCGATCGACAGGACGCCGCCTTGCATAAGGACGCCCTCATAAAACCAGTTGCTGAGCTCAAGCGTCATGCCGCGCGACCGCTCGGTTTTTTCGTCCACCAGCTGGGTCCATCCGTCCAGCCAGCTGAAGGTCGCTTCGCGACGGTTCTCTGCACGAATGTTTGTCTTGACCGTCGTTGCGACCAGCCGGTCGAGCGCCTGAGCCAAGAGCTCATAGGCCCGGCCTGTCGTTGGCCGACCAATTGCCCGGAGCAGGTCATATGGCATCAGGTGGAGCTTGCGCGGGATGTCATTCAGACCGCGACGTGACATGTCGGCAAGCGCTGAGGCGCAATAGATCAGGATGTCCGCATCCCAGATCGTTGCCATCCCATAGTCGGGGTTTGCCGACACATGGACCCATAGCTTGCCGTCCGGAGAGCGGTAGTCGATCGGCTTCACCCGCTTCGATTTTGCAAGGCTGAAGAAGGGCCTCTCCATCATCTCGCGCTGGTCACGAAGCGGAAGATCCGCAAGGTAGGGGAGGAACAGATCGAACTGTTCATTGCCCTTTTTGGGTTCGGTGCTGGTCATCGATGCCTCGGTGTTTCCCCGGGGAAACATGCATTCCATGTGTGGTTCTGTGGCGTTCCCCGGGGGAAACAACCGTCAGTGGGGGGACAGAGCGGGGGAGGGGTGTCCTCTCGGGAGACGCCCGCTCGGTGCATGCCAGCGGCTCGGCAATAGAGAGGTGGGATCGAGGAGGCTGGGTGTTTCCCTAGGGAACCACATCGCTCTTTATCCAGGAATGTTTCCCCGGGGAAACACGATTGATAGCGCCCACAGATCCTCGGATGTTTCCCTGGGGAAACATCTCGCCGGCGTACGCCAGCAAGTTGTCGACCCATCCGAGGAATGGCGGCAGGGGCGATTTTCTCGGGGGAGACGCGTCGCGTCGCGCCCAAGGATGTTTCCCCGGGGAAACATTGGCGATGGAGGCGTCGTCCTAGGGAATGTTTCCCCATGGACACATACACTCGGGGCATGGTGAAAGCCGGACGATGCCACAAGAGCGCAGCGAACGCCGCATGTTTCCCCGGGGAAACATGCGGCGCCAAACCCCGGAATGTTTCCCCGGGGAAACACCCTGTCCCGGGATCCCGCGGCTTGGGATCACTCTTCATCAGCCATCTGCAGCCTGCCGCGAGGACATCGAATGTTTCCCCGGGGAAACATCATTTCAGCCTCACAATCGCGTTGTCCTCCAGGTGCGTCAGCAGGGCGCGAACCGCATCCAGCAGCTCGTCGTTGCTCGCGCCTGAACCTGCATGAAGCCGCACTGTCACCCCCTGACGGTTTGTCGACTGGAGGCTAAGCATCGGTCGCCCAAAACTGCTCTGGACCGACCACGGACTGGCCTTCCCGCTCTCTGGGCCGGCTGGTGCCGACAGCAGCTGGCTAAGCACCTCCGCGAAGGGCAGGGGAGGGGTGCCTCGCTCCCGCCTCGCGGCTTGCTCTGCTGCAATCGTCTTCGCCTGCTTCCTGATCGCCTTAGCTGACACTGGATCTTCCAGCGCCTGCGACAGTTCATAAGCCGGCTTGAGCTGGACGTCGGCCGGGGACGCAAAGGCCGCAATAATATCGTCCGGGATTGAGGCCACCTTGAGCATTTTCGACAGCCAACCCTTCGACAGGCGAAGCCGCTCGGCCATGCGCGTCTGATGGCCGCCGTAATGGGCATGAAGGGCAGCCGCATAGTTTTTGGCGCGCTCCAGGTCGGACACGTCCTTCCTCGCCCGGTTCTCGATATCTGCCAGCCTGAATGCCGCCTCATCGTCGAGATCAGCAACCTGAGCCAGAAACATCATCTCAGGCCAGCTGTTGGCCCTCAGCCAGCTGATGGCGAAGTGGCGCCGCGTACCAGCGATCACCTCGAACTCATGGTCCGGATCCCCTGATATCCGCCGCACTACGGCAGGAACCTTCTGACCGCCTTCCGCAATGATCGAGTCGATCAGGTCGCGGACATTCTCTTCGGTCAAATGCGCATAGCTGCGCGCATTGCCTGTCCACACACGAACACGTTTGGGGTCGAGCAGATGCTGCGTCACCTGTCTGACTTCACCCGATGCAACGCGCGCAAGCGCCGCCTCGCGCCCAAGCAGGGTCATGCCGCGCGCACGAGCCGGGCGTTCGTCAACCACTGGGGGAGGGGAGGGGGCTTCCTCTTCCTCGCCCAGCAGGTCTGCAAGATATTTGGACTGCTTACCGGCCATGATCATTTCCAGCAGGGATAGGGGCGGGGTCAGAGGTCGAGGCCAAGCCGATGTCAGGCTGCGTCACGAACGATCGCCTCTTCGCTTACCGGGGTGACGCGTCCCCAACTCGCGCGCACCAGCTGTTCGACCTGGCCCAGTGCCTCATCGAGATTTGCCTTGCAGCGCTTGTGTGTCCGTGGCGTCCCGATCGGCTTTTCCAGCTCGTAGATCGTCATCATGCGCAACGCCGCGTGGCTGATTTCCGCAGAATCCAGGATCGGAACCGGGAGGAGGGCCGGCCCAAAGCTCTGCTCCATGATCGCCCGCACCATCGAATGGCTCGGGTCGTTGCCGTCATATTTGGAGCAGATCAGACGCACAAAGCTGTAGCTGACATCGATGCCGGCAGAGCCGAGCTGCTGGAGCACCTGGTCCATCATCGAAAGGAACTGCACGGTCGAGCAGAAATCAGGGGTGGTCGCTGCAAGCGGCACCAGCAGGGCATTGGCGGCCTGCATGACTGCCAGACTGATCGTGCCGAGGGCAGGGGGCGGATCGAGCAGAACAATGTCGTAATCGCGCGCGAGGTCCGTCAAGCCCTGCTTGAGCTTCCGGAACCGCGTCGCGAGCACTGCCTTCCCGTCCGCTCCCGCGGCTGCGAGTTCATACTCCACATCAAACAGCTCGAGGTTCGACGGGATGAGATCGACGTTCGGCCACGGGGTCTGCTTGACCGCATACAGCAGATCAGCCTGTGTCGGGTCGATCGAAAGATAGGGGTAGAGCGTCTCTTCGCGCGTGATCGCAAAATGCGGGTTGAAACCGAATAGCGTCGTCGTCGTCGCCTGGCTGTCGCAGTCCACGACCAGCACCCGGTAGCCCTGGATCGCGAAATAATGCGCCAGATGCGTCGTTACCGTCGACTTGCCTACACCGCCCTTGAAGTTCTGGATCGCAATGATCGCAGGGTTGTCGAGGGGCGCGCGGGCAGGGGAGGCGCCAAGCACCGTCCGCATGTTGAGGAGTTCTTCAACGGTGTACCCAAGCCGCCGGCCGCTGTCGGACGCAGGGGCGGGTGGCAGTCTGCCATCTTCCTCGGCCATCCGGATGCGATTGGTCGAGCAGTTGAGAAGAGCCGCAGCCTCCGCAATGCCGAACCTGACATTCAGGCCCTTGCGGCTGTCGGGCAGGAACGCTTTCCTGCGCAGCCGCTCGACCATGCGTTCGCCTGCATCAGCAAGTTCGCCAATTCTGAGCGCATCTGAGTGAAGCACGACGACATTCCCGGCTGTTGAACCTTTTTGACGATATACTCGTAAAAGTTGGTTCAAGCCAAGCGGTGATTGTCAGCCGATATGAGCAACTGCGACCAGCCACCGGCGGCAAGGCGCGTTTTCTGTCTTCACCGTCCTTGTCTGGTGCCCGCTTCTCTACCTTAACGGGCCTCGCATGGGACCGGCAGAGAGAATGCAAGCTCTGTTACCTGCAGCACTGCGACAGAAAGTGCCGCGTGTAATAGGTTGTAAAGCCATGGAGATTTGGAAAGAGAAGAAGAAACGAATGTTGGGGCTCTGGCCCCGTGAAAGGAAGAAAATTTCTCAACGGGCGCCTCACTCAAATGAGGACGTTCAATGCTCCAAACATTCAATTCCGAATTTACTGTTCATTTGCCGAGCCGTCGGTCGAACACGGCGCCTGCCGACCCGGTATGCCGACTGCTCTCACTTGCGGGCGTCAAAGCACGACCGACTGGCTATCTACCGGGATATGGCGAAATCTTCAGCCTGAAGGGATTGCCAATCCGTCTCGTTCTTTGGGATCCCGCACGCGCGATTTCACATCGACCTGGCGAGACGTACGAACTCGCTCGTCGGCTTGGGGCCACCGTCTTGGCTCTGCATCATGAGTCAAACTGCACGAGCGATTTGCCACTTACGGCTGATCTTGTTCTGCATGACCGTGACTGGGACATGCGCCTTGGCTTGGTGCCGGCGGTGCAAGGGTCTGATCTGTTGCTCGTTCCAAAGGCAGGTGACCGAGAAGTATTCCTCTTTAACGCGACGGGTCTGGTCCCGCTCTCAATCTGGCCATGGCAGACCCCCGAGGATTGCGAACTCGCCATCCTAGCCGCCGCGAGAGACCTTGATCCGGACGCGAGGTATTCATGATGCAGCCACGCCGATCCCATGCCCGCCGGCGCGCGCCCGGCTTCATGAACCCCTTGGGGCCGATGAAGAACCTCAGCTACATGCGTCTGCGCCGAAACTATAACGGGCAGGATAATGATCTCCGTAGCTATTTTCTGAGCAAGGCACTGCTTGATCGGCCACAAGCCAAGGTCGATGGTGCGTATCCGGCAACCGCTGTGGTGCTTCCACCGGGCTCGCCAGGCGAACTTATCGACCCGATGGTGCTGATCGAGCGGTTTTATGCCGCTCTTCCCGCACGCGAAATGTACCTCGCGGGCCAATTCACGATCTACTCCCCCGATGCTGTGAGCCTTTGGGACGAGTTTGATCGTGCCTATCAGTTCGCGAGAACCGAGATCGCCGATCGGTTCAATGTGCCCTGCATTCTCATCCAGCACGCGCCATTCCGCGCAGGCGTTCCAACACCGCCGCACGTCCATATCCTCGCGCTCATGCTCAAGCTCGGGCCCCTGGGCTATACCGCTCCCCAACGCATGTTGTCGGTCAACTGCGCCCAGGCCGTTCTGAAGCGCCACTGGGAGAGGTTTGGGCAATCCCTTTAGACGGAGGCAGGTCGCGCCGGGAGCTCACCCCGGTTCCAACGGGCCCCAGCTGGAAGGGCACGCGCAACCTGTCCATCGACGGGTCCGGGGTGATGCGCCCCGGACCCATAGAGGAGTTGGAATCGAGAAAGTCGCCAGTGCCGGGAGAAGCCTCCGATCGGTTCTGTGTCTAAGCCTACATCTCCTCAAAAAGGGTGCGCTATCCAAATGATAGCGGCACCCTATACCCCGAATGGGGTATGTGGCCGATTGTCATTGCTGCTACTGACCGCGCCCGGTTCGCGCCCGTATGTCGGGTTGATCTTGTTTACATCCCGGTTAATAGCGTGCGCCGGTCATTTTGCTGAGTCCTGTTGTTGGGGTTCGCGGAAAGCTTCTTCATTTGCCTATATGGATCGTCATCCAAGCCGTTCGCATCAAAGCCGCAGTGTGAAACCGGGGTCTGCGCATGTCGATCTGGCTCTTGACTTCCTTGGGCGTCAGATCCGCTCGGCGCGTTTGCAGCAGAGTATGTCGGTCCATGATGTGGCCACACAGGCAAATGTCCTGCCAGCGATTGTTGGCCGATTGGAAAAGGGCGATCCCTCAGTTCCCATAGGAGCGCTTGCTCGCGTCCTATCGGTCTTGGGGCTCAAAGGCGCCCTTGCCCAGCCAGGCGAGCGGGCGCCGCTGTACCTGTCAGAGTAGGGCGCCAGAGACCGCTGTATGGCCGTACAGGGCCCTCGTCATTTCTTGTCCATGACGCCGCGTCCGGTCGCGCGGCTCTGAGCGTCCGGCAAAGACGTATCCGAAATGGATCCAATCGGGCTCTGTTCCACTTTTGAACATGTGTCTGCGCCAGCTTGTAAGTGAGGCTTTGTTGGTCAGTCCGCCGACCTCATCGCAAACCCAGAGTAAATCGTCGTTATATCAATAGGATAGAGGTCGTCGGTATGGCCGCAGAGCGTCGGGGGCAATGCGCTGGGGTTTGGTAGTGCAACCAAGTATATCAAGCTTTCTATTACTTGTGGAAATATACCCCTTTGGGCGTTTGATCGTTTTCCGTAGCGTCAACATCTCGATTTCCAAGCTGCCGTTCTTTGCCTCTACCCAATATGGGGTATTGAGACAGTGCGCCTGGGCCCTAAATCGCCCAGTCTCTCTCGGCTGGAAAAGAACAATGAACAGGTTGTCGCACAAGCTGAACCGAATTCTCATGCGTCTTCAGGCGAGCAGTCTCGTCCCCAAGCGATTGAGAACTGCAATGCTGAACATGTTGGGTGCGAATATCCATCCAACGGCGTCGATCGACCAAGGCGTCTTCATCGGCGATCCGCGAAAACTCGTCATGGGTCCGCGCAGCGCTGTCAGCATCAATAGCATTCTCGATGGCTGCGACTTCATTATCCTCGGTGAGAATGTGCGCCTTGGGCCGCACTGTGTACTCCTCACCGGAACGCACGAGATTGAGGCAAGCACCTTCCGGCGAGATCTGTATGCACCGATCGTGCGCAAGCCGGTCGTCATCAAGAGCGGCTCGTGGCTTGGGGCGTGCGTGACCGTCCTGCCGGGCGTTGTCATCGAACGTGGCTGCGTTGTTCAAGCTGGTACGACCGTTACCAGGGACTGCCCGGCCAATATGCTCGTTGGAGGACCGCGGGAGCAGCTGATCAGAGCGCTTCCCAGCGAGCCCGCCGCTTCTGGGTCTGTTGTCGAGCTCATTCCCCGAAAATACTCGGTCGGAAACTGACCCACTTGGGTGAACTGCAAACGGCAAAGCGGAAAGGCTCTTAGAGCCCGACTATTAATATTTGCCGTCAAAAAATATTTTTGCATTCGATCTCATGCGCAGCAACCCAAGAGATATATATCGACGAGAGGCGCCGATGGTTATGGTTTCGGCGTCTCGTCTGTACATCGTCACCTGACTGATGTGCCTGTCATCTAGCCCACCAAACTGGGGGCCGACCCGAGGGCGGTCCCCATTTTTTTGCACCTTTTCCCAAAACAAGGCGATATCGTCCAATCGTGCAGGCCAAGGGTCGGCGATCAACGGAAACCGGCTGCGCCGGCAGCCGACCATCATGTTTCAGGCACCGCCGCAGATCAGCACCTACCTGTTCACGGTTGGCGCCGTCTTCATCGGCGTGACCGACAGCTTCTCGCAGACCGACAAAACATCCCGAAGCAGCCTCGTTACACTACCGCCAATGCGTTCGTGCAAGTTCGGCCGGTCTGATTTCGGTCAATGCCACCAACCTTCTCGATGAATTCGCTCTGACGGGGATCGAAGAGGACCGGATTCCGGCATCGGGGATCGTTCATGGGCGGTTGGTCACCGAACGGCCCGTGTCGCTTGCCGCGCCCCTCGGGAGGCGCACAAGGAGCCGTGCAGCCATGGGTTGCGTGAGTGACGTCCGTCGCCGCCGTTGGCTGGGAACAGGGACCCTCACGCCGGGACCAAAGCGCTGGCGTGGGGCGTAGCCGGGGCCCTTATGACAGGGGCGGGGCTTTGTCATGGAGGTCAACGTTTCCGGCCGGTCTTATGAAGGATCGCTGCCGGCATTCATCAGTCTGGCCGGCCAGCAATGCGGTCATGGCGAGGTGGGCCGCCCGACAGTCGATCTTCGAGCGACCACGACGCGCAACGTCTGGGAAGGGCTTGTCTTGAGTGACAGTTTGCCGGGGCGGAGGCTCAGAGGCCGTTGTTCCGTAAAAATCGCCCCATCGAAGTCACTTAGCGGCCATCGGAACGGAAGCCGAACAATAGACTTAAGGCATCATTTTGCGTGTAGCGGTCAGGCAGAGTGTCATAATCGACAAAGACATTGGAAAGACGTCTCTTTTTAGTCTTCGCCTCTTGGCGGATTCATCGGATTCTGCCATTGAGAATGATAGAACAGACAGGGACCTCTTGGAGCTGACACGCATGGCTGGCACCACGCTTAACGTGGCTAAAATCATGGATCGCCTCCATGAAAGTTCGACCAGGCCGCGCTACGCCTACATGGTCTTGAGCTTGCTTGCGGAGAGGGCAGGGCCCGAGGGCAAGGTCGGCCCGGATGTCATCGACGACGATCAAGAACGCCTGACGCTGCGCGATTTCATCGGTAAGCGTTTGGCGCGACTGTCCGGCTATCGGACCCGGCGGCGTCGGCTTGAGCAGCGGATCCGCACCGAGCTCGCTGGCAAGCTACCCGAGGATCTCTTCGAAGCCCAAGCCATCGTCGACCGCCATGTCGAGGAGCGAGTGCGGCAGACAAGTGCTGCCAACTTCAGCCGCGTGTTGACCGAACTTGAGAAAGCGGGGCTCGTGAACCGCTTCTACCAAGGCTATCGCACGAACCATGCGAATAGGGGAGGGCAACGCCACCTCGTGTGCGTGCTCGACGGAGATGTGTCAGCGGCCCTTCGCACGCGCGACCGGTTCATCTAGGCCGTAGACTGATAAAGACGGATCCACAGCCGCATTGAGGCCGGTTGAACCATGGCGAGGAAGTTCTCGGCCAGCTTGTCGTAGCGGGTGGCAACACTGCAGAAGTGCTCTTTTTAGCTACTTCTGGGGCTCCGTACTGCCCAGCAGCCTTTTTGCACCCTCCAAGATTTCCGGGTCTTCGGGGTATTTTGCGGCCAGGCGCACAAAGGCCATTCCCATCGCTCTCCTGGCTTCTGGCGAGGATACCGTTTGGCGATCTTCGTTCTCTTTTCGATCCATAGGTCCAGCTCCCAGCGTGATGCCCCGTGCGCGACAGCGCATTTTGTGCCTCGATACCCGCGGGTTACCCCTTGTGAATATGTCGGACAGGTAAGCCAGCCGAGCCTATTGCATCCCGCTTATCGCTCCATACCCCATACGGGGGATGGGCTGGCGGGTGATCCGCCAGCCTTCGCGATAACCAACTGAACAGCGACAAAGGCGACCGGCCTTTCGTCCCTGATTTGTCTCTCTCCCGCCTTCGGCGAACATCTTTCAACAACCTCGTTCAGGTCGTTCTCAGAGCGCGAGGATCGGCATCACGCACAGGCCGTGTCGAGAGACCCCACCCGGTGCAATCGCGCTGCAAGTGGTCGTCCTGTGACCCGCGCCGGGGCCAGCCATGCGGCAAATTGAATGCCGCACAAAGTGACGCTATATAGCGTCAGATTATATGGAGCATGGCAATGGCGATCCAGAACTATGCTGAAAACGGCGCATTCGCTCCGCGCAAGATCGTCGATGCGCTGCGCACCACCAGCGACGAACTCGCGCGCTCGCTGGGCCTCGGCAAGGATGCAATCCAGCGCAAGGACAGGATCGCGTCCGATCGGACGCAGCGCCGCCTTCGCCAGATGGTCGAGGTCCTCAACAAGGTCGAACCGCGCTTCGGGTCGGCCTTGCTGGCCTATGCCTGGTACCGCTCGGAGCCGCTGCCGGGCTTCTCGGGCCAGACCGCAATGCAGCTCGTCCAGAGCAATCGGGCCGATGACGTGCTGACCTATATCGACGCCGTCGACGCCGGTATTCACGCTTAGGCGCATGCGCTTCACCGGGCTGCTCTACCGCGCCCACAATCCGGCCTGGTCCCGCGAACCGCTCTCAGGGGAGGGGGCTGCCCGATTTGGCGGACGTTTCAATCGCATGGGGCGCCCTGCGCTCTATACGTCGCTTGCGCCCGAAACGGCGCTGCGCGAGGCCAATCAGGTCGGCACGTTGCAACCGACAACCCTTGTTGCCTATCAGGCCGATATCGGGCCCTTGCTTGATGGCCGCGACCAAGCCGCGCTCCAGCCTTTCGGCATTGCGCCAGCGGAGCTTGGCGACCAGTCTTGGCGGGTTCGGATTCTCTCAGGAAAGCCAGTGCCGACGCAGGATCTGGCCGAGGCCGCGATTGCGCAAGGCTATGTCGGCATTGTCGTGCCGAGCTACGCCCGCGGCGCTCCCGCCGACGCTCTGAACCTCGTCCTGTGGGACTGGGAAGGGCGCATCACGCTCGTTGATGACGACGACCGGCTTGGCTTGCGAGCTCTCTGACTTCTGCCGGTATGTTTCGAACCCCCATGGTCGCTCTTGAGGTTTGGCTTGCACTGGCATAAAGATTGGTCACCGCACGGCGGCTGCGCCGCGTTGTTCGATGCCTGGCGGTGGTGGGTCCAAGAGCAGCGGAAAACATGGGAAAAGCCCGGCTTCGGCCGGGCTTTTCTATTCGCGGCGAGGCCACACAAATGCGCTCTCCCAGCCGGCGGCGCGGCTCCCCGAACGGCCGGGGATAGGCACTGCAAATAGGTAATGTCGCGGTCGCGCGCTGTGGTCGCCTCACGTGGCTGAGAGCTGATGGGCGGGCGAACGATGATCATGCGGCAGCACAGGCAGATCTATAGCCGGCTACAGACGTTGCGCATGACTGAAAGCTGATCCTGATCGGGTCAATCCTGATCGATATCCGGCGCGCATTCGATTGACGTAATGATATTCTCTCGTCCTAAATTGTGTCGGTCGTTTATGCAGTCATTATGGATACGCGTCGGAGGTTAGGGTAACAGGCTGCAGCCCCAGGCGACCTGTTGAGTTGGTTGATGCCAGAAATGCGTTCCCCCTTATACTCAAGGCCGGGCGTCCCGCGTGCTTTACCTCTGCCGTTCATTCACCTGGGTGAGCAGTTTGAGCAGGCGGACACTGTTCTGTGTAAGCGCGGCATCAAAGCGCTTGCTCCAATCACTCTCCACATGGCGCGCCTCAGCCAGGGGCGCGATGATCGGAATCAGCCGTTGTTCGATGAAGCGTCGTGCTGGGGAACCAATGAGGCCGAAATCTGCCAACAGCGCTGCCAAGTCTTCAGGTGTAATGGCATCGGGACGATCGGCGTTTCCGATCTTGAAGGACAGATTGTGACTGTGCGCGTCACTTAGCGTGATTGGCACAAGGTCATAAAGGGGAGCCAGTCGTGGCGCTGCGCCGCGCTCATAGAGCAACGCGTGATTTTTTGCGTGATTGTCGGTGTTTCCGATGGCGAGGTTGAAGATCGTCGTACGCAAGAATGTATCGATTGCGAGTGCTGGACCCTCTGTCTGGCGAAGAACTCTCGCGATCGCTGATGTGTCATAGCGGTAACCTGGGCGGCCTTCGCGCTCATATTTTAGACGGGGTGGAAGGCCAAGTGCCTGCGCGAAATCCTCCTGGTGTCGCCGATATACCGTTCCATCTGTCACAACTCGGTCGAAGCGGGTCGATAGGATGACCTCATATTGGTCGACCCAGAAGGAACGGGACGGCGCGGCTTCAAGTCCAATATGATTGGCAAGGCTCGCGCAGACTGCTTCGTAAAAGGCTTCACGCGGAAATGTGGTCTCGGGTACCTTCAGAATGTGTGTCGTCGGCGCACCCGATCCAAGCTTGGGGACCGCAAAGCGTTCACCCGGCAGAAGCGTCAGCGCGATTTTGCGCTGATAGCCGGACACAGGGGATGGATCGCGCAGTTCTCCCGGAAGCGGCTGATCATTGCCGAGACGACCAACGATCTCGATGAGTTGGCCAGTATCGATCACGTCATAATCGCGATCGAGGATGCCAGGGAACTTGACCCTTTCGGCTCCCGTGGGGAGACACGACAGTGCGCCGGACAGATCGGCACCGAGATGAAGCAGGATGCCGACAATATCGCTGCGCTCCAGCCGCTCGCGAGCGATCAACTGATCGAGCTGGTCATTCTCAGGCAGCAAGTTTTGAAAAAACGCGCGGGCGATGCGGTCGCCATAGACTTGCTCCGACAGCGGCAATGAAAGCGAGATGGCATAAGCGGCTGCTGTGTCGAGGTAGCTCCGCGCATAGGAAAAGGACAGCTCGCCCGCATCGCTGCGCGCGAGCTGCCCGACCGGTTGGTCGAACGCCTCCAGCCAGACATCGAGCGTGGTCACGATTGGCGCGGATGCGCAAAGAGGTCGATGCCAGCGGCAACACAGCATCGGAGCAAGCGCTCGGTTTCGACGCTGCCTTTTCCTGCCTCCAGTTCGGAGACAAAGCGACGTCCGACCCCAGCAATATCGGCGAAACGCTGCTGATTGAAGCCGAGCCGCACCCGGGCCTGTCGCACGAGATTACCGATATCGGCGACCGAGGTGACTATAGTGCCGGCCTTGTGGTGCTCGCTTGGGGCTGGGTCGATTGGCGTCGCGTACGTTAAAAATGACGATGGCGTGGGCGGGGGCGCAGGGCGGCCGTGCAGGATCGGGGCAAGCGTTGATCGGCCACCTCCGAGAATGTCTGAAATCGCGGCTTGGACATTCCCAGGGCGTCCCTCGACGCCCCGCACCCGCTCCGTCTTTTTCGGCGAGCTTTCATCGGCGTTGCCGAGATTGACCGGTGATGGGTGCGAACGCTTTGCCACAATATGCTCCTGAGCGGGATCAGATATGTCGTTTTGCCCTATCTGACAAGAGCCGCGATCCCGTACGGTGTCATACCCGATTGAGAACCGCTCCTGTACAGGAGCATTCCGGGCAAATGCGAAAGGCGACGCTTCAATCGTCACCATGAGATGGCGGGGATTACGGCCTGACGGACATGGGCAATATCACGACTACCTGACCCGGCGCATTTTCGACCTTCGACAACCACGCAAGGCCGGGCGCACCATCAGGATCACGCAAACGACATCGCGCTCGGTCTGCATCAAGGCCCATCGCTCTGCCGGTGGCGCAAAAGGATGGCGCGAGCCAATGCCATTGGCATCTCGCGTGGCGGCCAGACAACGAAGATCCATGCCCTTGTCGATGTCCTCGGATGACCGCTACGCCTCGTCCTGACGCCCGGCAACACGTCGGATGTGAAGGGCGCCGATCTGCTGATCGGCAAAACCATCGTCATGAAACAGGTAATCGCCTACCGGGGCTACGACGCAAACTGCATCAGGGCTGCCTTGCGCGAGCAGCGAACGACGCCGGTGATCCGAGGTCGGCGCAACCGCAAGCGCCCGATCCAGTATGACGAACGCCGCTACAAGGACCGGTGGCGCGTCGAGGCCATGTTTTGCCGCCTCAAAGACTTCCGCCGCATTGCGCGATGGCTCAGGCACGGCGCAGCGGCTGCGCGCCAGCCGGCATGTGTCGTGCCCTCGCGCTCCCCACTCGCGCTGTCAACGCGCGCTTACCGTGACCTCCGGGATTTTGAGCAGGATCACCGTTCCGGCGCTGCGCGAGATCGCGAAGATCGTGCGCGGGGCGGTCCGGTCCCACGCCCAGGCCTGCCCCTCGATCGGCGCGCTGATGGTCGCAACATGCTCCAGCACCGGGCCCTGGCGCGGAACCCGCATGACATAGATTTCGGGCGCATCATGGCCGGTTAGGTAAAGCAGCCCGTCAGGCCCGAAGCTGCCCCCCGAGACGCTGTGGGGTGCAAGCCTGGCGAGCAGGCTGTCAGGCAGGGCATAGCCTGCCACTTCGGCCCAGTCGGTGCTGAACAGCGCGATCCTGGTGTCGCGGTGCGTCCGGCCCAGATAACTGCGGGGCTGGTCATAATTGGCAAGGCCGGCCCACCATTTGTCGCCACGGCGTTCCGCCCAGGTCAGCGAGCCGTCGCGCACCCCGAGCGGCACCGAGCGCAGGTGCCGCATCGTCCGCGTGTCGAAGATCTCGACCGAACTCGCCATGGGCGTCTGCGGGTAATTGCTGTTCGCGCAGACCAGCTCGGTCCCCTCGACAATGCAGCTGTTCAGGTGGCGGATGGCGATGCGGTCGCCCACCCACTCGCCAACCTTCACGCCATCGGCCTTGCGATATTTTCCGATCCGGCTGTTGACGATCGCGTAGAAATGCCGGGCATCGACCGCCACACCCTGCCGGGCTTCGGGCGCCTGCCAGCGCGCAATCTCCTCGGCCGCCAGGGCCAGAGCGGGCGGGGCGGGCACCGCCGGCTGTGGCTGGGTTTCGACAGCGGCGATTGGCGGTGCCCCCGGCATCCCAAGGGCGGCAAGAACGGCGAGGAGCGCAGTCAGCATCACATCACCACCGAGGCACCGATGCTGAACGTCCGCCCATATTGCGCCGCCTCCTGCAGCAGGTCCCGGTTCGGGCCGGTCAGTTCGATGCGCCGGCTGTCGGTCAGGTTTTCGCCCTCGACGAAGATGTCGATGTTGGGCGTCAGGCGGAACCGGATCTGGGCATCCAGCGTGCCACGCCACTTCCAGAACTGGTCTGCGCCAGGAATGGTCTGGTTGATGGTCTCGAGAAAGCCGCCGGTATAGTTATATGCCAGCCGGGCCTGAAACCGGTCCTTCTCGTAGAACACCGAGGCGTTGGCCGCCCAGGTCGGTTGCAGGAAGAAGCCGAGCGTGCGCGGGCCGGCGGTCGTCAGCACATCAAGATCACTGTCGACATAGGTGGCGTTGAGATTGACACCCAGCCCGTCAAACGGTGCCGGAAGGAAGCTCAGCGATTGCTGCACCGCCGCCTCGATGCCGAAGATCTTGGCCGATTGCGCATTGTCGGGCCGTGAGACCTCGACCTGCTCCGGACCGCGGCCAAGGCCGAGATCGAGCGTTTCGATCGAGGTCACGGTGAAAATCTCGTTCTTGATGTCCTTGTAGAACACGCCGATCGAGAAGATACCGCCATTTCCGGTGTAATATTCCCCCGACAGATCAAGGCCCATGGCCTCGCGCGGCAAGAGATCGGGATTGCCCCGCGACAGCGTCGGGATCGCCCCGGCGATGATGTTCAGCGTCTCGCGCGCGGTCACATCGCCGAAATTGGCCCGGCCGATGGTGTTGGTCCAGGCGGCGCGGACGACGAATCTGGGTGCCGCATTCCAGCGCAGATGGACGCTCGGCAGAACGCTGCCAAAGCCGCCTTGCGCAACCGAGGGGGTGATCGCGCTGCCATTGACCCGCACCGATGTCGAGCTGACGTCAGTGCGCTCGTACCGCAGACCGCCGAGAACCTCGACGTCGCCTGCCTTGATGCGGGCCTGCGCGAAGCCGCCATAAACGTCCTCGGTCACCGTGAAATCGCCGGCGACATTGTTCGTCGCGGCGGTGAAGGCGGCCCGGTTGGCATTGAAGAAGGCGAGGGCCCGGTCACGGTCGATCGCAAGATCGAAGACTTTGCCGCCGATCACGTCGAGCGGCTTGCGCACAAAGGCGTCGGCCAGCGTGTAGGTAACGCCGGCCCCGGGCGTCAGCGTATAGGTGGTCTGATCCTGATTGCGCTGATGATCGGTGCGCCGGAAAATGCCGCCCGCCTTGAGCTCAAGCTCGGCCCCGCCGACCGGGGCATCATAGGTCAGATTGATCCGCCCCTCATAAATGTCCTGACGCGTGGTGTTCAGGCTTTCGGTGCGGTTGAGAAACGGGTGCAGCGCCGGATTGGCGAGGCTGGCCGGCGTGCGGGGGGCAAATTCGAAGAAGAAATCCGCGACATCATAGTCGAAGGCAAAGGCCGCGCTGCTCGCCGAGCGGAATGTTTCGCCACGGCCGACTTCCTTGCCCTGGGCGCCCGAATAGATCGTATCGACATCCACCCGCAGCCGGTCGCTCGCCTCCAGCCGGGCATTATACTGCACGTTCCAGATTTCCTGGCTGGTGATGGGCAGGTTCAGGTTGATGACGTTGCGCGCGCTCGCAAAGGCGCCGGTCGTCGCGGTCTGGTTGGTGACGTTGCCCACCTGCTCGAGCCGGTTCTCGTCGCGGGTCTCATTGTCCTTGAACCGGTTATAGGTCCCGAACAGCCGCATATAGACGCTCGGCCCCGGCTGCCATTCCAGCGCCAGCGCGCCGCCGATGCGTTCGCGGACGTTGTTGTAAAGGAACAGGCGTTCCTGCACCGGAACGAGCCGGCCATTGCCCCGTCCAATGTCGACCGGCGCGCCTGCCGCCGTATATTCGCGGAAGCTTGGCGTCGCGGTTTCAAACTGGGTGATATCGTAATTGCGCAGCGAATAGTTGATCTGGCCGACGACGCCGAACTGGCGGTCAGCGCCAAAACGGGTGCCCGCCTGCGCATTGGCGCGCCAGCTTGCCCGTTCGCTGGCAATGTCATTGGCCTGCTCGAGCAGCGTGTAGGCCGCCGTCGCGTTGAGGAACGGCCCCTGGCTGTCAAAGGCGCTGCGGGTCACGATGTTGATAATCCCGCCGATGGCGTTGGGATCCATCTCCGGCGTGACCGTCTTGTAGACCTCGAGCCGTTGGGCAAAGTTCGACGGCACGGTGTCGAGCGGGACGGTGCGTGAACCGCCATTGTCGCCGGTTGCAACGATCGCGCCGTTCACCTGTGTGCGATTATAGGTCGGCGGCAAGCCGCGGATCGAGGGGAAGCGCGGTTCGTTCTGATCCTCCTGGACCGAGATGCCCGGAATGCGCCGCAGCGCTGCGGCGGTATTCTGGTCAGGCAGACGCCCGATATCATCGGATACGATCGCGTCCGAAACCACAAAGGCATCGCGCTTGGCCTGCACGGCCTCAAGCTCGCCCTTGCGGAAGCCGGTGACGACGATGTCCTGTTCGCCTTCCCTGGGCGGCGCAGCCTCACTCGCATCCATCATGGGATCGCCGCCCGTCGCGGCCTGTGCCGACACAGGAACAAGGACGAGCGCCGAGGCGCCCAGAAGCCAGCACGACTTAAGCATGATTTTCCCCCACATCGCGGCGATGGCTGCCGCGCCGATGCGGGGGCTAGGCTCGAAATATGTCGCGGTATTTGCAGATTGGCGTCAACTCCACGACGCCGCAGGAATGTGCCGGGCAGGCAACGCATGGCCCCGCGCGAAGAGCCCCGTGCGAAGGGCATCATGACCAGGCGCGTTTTCCCACGAAAATCCCATGACTTTGGCCCACAGGCCCCGTCGCTTTGCCACGCCGGGAAAGGATAGGCACTGCCCGCGTCGCCACCAATTGCGGGCGACGACTTGTGGAGATCTTTGTGTTGTCAGTTCGCATCGCCGCCGCGTCTTTCATGTTCGCAGCCGCCCCGGCCCTTTGGGCGCAAGAGCCTGCGGACCCAGGCCCGATCTGCACCGACCGACCGACCAAGAGCAATGCCGCCTGCACGGTGCCCAAGGGCATGTTCCAGATCGAAACCGACATCTTCAACTGGACACGGACCGAGGCCGGCGGCGCGCGGGCGGATGTCTATCTCTACACCAATCCGACGCTCAAATACGGCCTGACCGACAGCAGCGACATCGAACTCAACATCGCGCCCTATGTGGAGGTGGAGACGCGCGCCGGCGGGGTTCGCACGTCGCGGGGCGGGCCGGGCGATCTCGTCCTGCGCTACAAACAGCGGCTGACGGCCGCCGATGCCAAGACCCAGATCGGCCTGATTCCGTTCGTCAAGGCGCCCACCGCCCGGCGCGGCATCGGCAATGGCGAATGGGAAGGCGGCATCATCCTGCCGGTCAACATCGCGCTCGGCGGCGCAACGCTGACAATCGTGCCCGAGCTCGATCTGCTCGCGGACTCGAACGATCCGGGTGACCGTCACGTCCAGTTCCAGGGGCTGGCCAACCTCGCCTTTGCCGTCGCGCCCAGGACGACGCTGGCGGTCGAGCTGTGGACGGCGCAGAATTTCGATCCGGCCGGCACCGTCCGGCAATATTCGGCCGATGCGGCCATTACCTATTTGATCAACGACAATCTGCAGCTCGATTGCGGTGGCAATCTCGGTCTCAATCGGGCGACCCCCGATCTGCAGCTTTATCTCGGCCTGTCCACCCGCTTCTGACGGAGGTGATCGATGAACGATGTCCTGTGGCTTGGCGTGCTGGCCGGCCTTTTTCTGCTGACGCTCGCCTTTGTGCAACTGTGCGACCAGGCCTGAGGAGGCACGGATGACGCTTGATCTCTGGCTGGCGGCGCTGACCGCGCTCGGCCTTCTCGTCTACCTCGTGGCCGCGCTGCTGCGGCCCGAGCGCTTTTAGGAGCACCGGATCATGACCGTTCAGGGCTGGCTCCTGATCCTTGCCTTTACGGGCACTCTGCTCGCGCTCGCCAAGCCGATGGGGCTGTGGCTGTTCGCGCTCTATGAGGGGCGGCGCACTCCGCTGCACGCCGTGCTGGGTCCGGTCGAGCGCGGCTTTTACCGGCTGGCCGGGATCGACCCCGGCGAAGAGCAGGGCTGGCGACGCTATGGCCTCAACATGCTGGTGTTCAACCTGGCGCTGCTGTTGCTCACTTATGCGGTGCTGCGGCTGCAGGCGGTGCTTCCGTTCAACCCGGGCGGGGCGCGCGGCCAGGACGCGCATCTCGCCTTCAACACGGCGATCAGCTTCACCACCAACACCAACTGGCAAAGCTATTCGGGCGAGACGCTGTCGCACTTCGCGCAGATGTTCGGGCTGGCCATCCAGAACTTTCTGTCAGCGGCCACCGGCATTGCGATCGCCTTTGCGCTGTTCCGCGGCTTTGCACGCCGTCAGGTGACGGGCATCGGCAATTTCTGGGCGGATGTGACCCGCATCACGCTCTACCTGCTGCTGCCGGTCTGCACCGTCTACGCCCTGTTCCTGATCGCCAATGGCGTGCCGCAGACGCTTGCTGCCGCGGTCGACGTGACCACGCTCGAAGGCGCGACGCAGAGCATTGGCCTCGGGCCGGTGGCGTCGCAGGAAGCGATCAAGATGCTCGGCACCAATGGCGGCGGATTCTTCAACGCCAACTCCGCGCATCCGTTCGAAAACCCCAACGCCTTGACCAATTTCGTGCAGATGCTGTCGATCTTCCTGATCGGTGTCGGGCTGACCTGGACGTTCGGCAAGGCGGTCGGCGACACGCGCCAGGGCTGGGCGATCCTGGCGGCGATGGCGGTGCTGTTTCTGGCCGGCGTGACCATAGCTTACTGGCAGGAGGCGGGGGGCAATCCGGTCCTTGCACAGATGGGCGTCGAGGGCGCCAATATGGAGGGCAAGGAAGTCCGCTTCGGCGCGGCCGCATCCGCCCTGTTCGCGGTCGTCACCACCGCGGCATCATGCGGCGCAGTCAATGCGATGCACGACAGCTTCACCGCGCTCGGCGGGATGATCCCGATGTTCAACATCCAGCTGGGCGAGATCGTGATCGGCGGTGTGGGGGCAGGCATTTACGGTTTCCTGCTCTTCGCCATCCTTGCGGTGTTCGTCGCGGGCCTGATGGTCGGCCGCACGCCCGAATATGTCGGCAAGAAGATCGAGGCGCGCGAGGTGAAGCTTGCGGTGCTCGCCATCGCCGTGCTGCCGCTGTGCATCCTCGGCCTGACCGCCCTGAGCGCGGTCAGCACCGCCGGGCTTGCCGGTCCGCTCAACAAGGGGCCGCACGGCTTTTCCGAGATCCTCTATGCCTTCAGTTCGGGCACCGGGAACAATGGTTCGGCCTTTGCCGGCCTGAGCGCCAACACCCCCTGGTATAATGGTCTGCTCGGCGTCGCCATGTGGATCGGGCGCTTCTTCATCATCCTGCCCGTGCTCGCCATCGCCGGCAGCCTGGCGGCGAAGAAGCACACGCCGGAAACCGCAGGCTCGTTCCCGACGACCGGACCGCTCTGGGTCGGCCTTCTGGTCGGGATCATCCTGATCCTGGGGGGGCTTACCTTCCTGCCCAGCCTCGCGCTCGGTCCCATCGCCGATCATCTTGCGATGATCCGCGGCCACCTCTCCTGATCCCAAGGTGCCAGCCATGGCTCATGCCGCAAAATCCCTGTTTACCGCCGCGCTGATCGGCCCCGCGATCGGCGACGCATTCAAGAAGCTCGATCCGCGCCAGCTGGTCCGCAATCCGGTGATGTTCGTCACCGCCATCGTCGCCCTGCTGCTCACCATTTTGCTGGTGATCGGCCAGGATCCGCTGCCGACCGGGTTCAAGCTGCAGCTCGTCATCTGGCTATGGCTCACCGTTCTCTTCGGCAACTTTGCCGAGGCGATGGCCGAGGGCCGGGGCAAGGCGCAGGCGGCATCGCTGCGCGCCACCAAGGCCGAGCTGACCGCCACGCGGCTGAAGAACGACCGGACCGAGCATGTGCCGGCGAGCCAGCTTCGCGCGGGCGATATCGTGCTGGTTTGCACCGGCGACCTGATCCCCGCCGATGGTGAGGTGATCGAAGGCGTCGCCTCGGTCAACGAAGCCGCGATCACCGGCGAATCCGCGCCCGTGATCCGTGAGGCGGGAGGTGACCGGTCGGCGGTGACGGCAGGCACGCGGGTCATCTCCGACGAGATCAAAGTGCGCGTGACCGTCGATCCGGGTCAGGGCTTTCTCGACCGGATGATCGCGCTGGTCGAGGGTGCCGAGCGGCAGAAGACGCCGAACGAGATCGCGCTCACCATCCTGCTCGTCGGTCTCACGATCGTCTTCCTGATCGCGGTTGCGACCATCCCAGGCTTTGCCGGCTTTGCTGGCGGCACCATTCCGGTCGCGATCCTGGCAGCGCTGCTGATCACCCTCATCCCGACCACGATCGCCGCGCTGCTGTCGGCGATCGGCATTGCCGGCATGGACCGTCTGGTGCGCTTCAACGTGCTCGCCAAGTCCGGCCGCGCGGTCGAGGCGGCCGGGGATGTCGATGTGTTGCTGCTCGACAAGACCGGGACGATCACGATCGGCGATCGGCAGGCGAGCGAGTTCCGGCCTGCTGCCGGCATTCCGGTTTCCGAACTGGCCGAGGCGGCGCTGCTCGCCAGCCTCGCCGATGAGACGCCCGAAGGACGCTCGATCGTGACGCTCGCCCGCGAGCGGTTCGACATCGCCCGGACGCGCCTGCCCGATGATGCCGAAGTCATCCCCTTCACCGCCCAGACCCGAATTTCCGGCGTGCGCATGCCGGGCAGCCTGATCCAGAAGGGGGCGGTCGATTCGGTGCTCAAGGCAAATCCGGGGCTGGCCGAGACCGCCGCCGCCACCGAGCTGCGCCGGATGACCGACGAGATCGCCCGTGCCGGGATGACGCCATTGGCGGTGGCCAAAGATGGCCGTCTGCTCGGCGCCATCGCGCTCAAGGACGTGGTCAAAGCCGGCGTGCGCGAGCGTTTTGCCGAGCTGCGGCAGATGGGCATCCGCACGGTCATGATCACCGGCGACAATCCGCTGACTGCGGCATCGATCGCGGCCGAGGCGGGGGTCGACGACTTTCTTGCCGAGGCGACCCCAGAGGACAAGCTGGCGCTGATCCGCAAGGAGCAGGAGGGCGGCAAGCTCGTCGCGATGTGCGGCGACGGCACCAATGATGCGCCCGCGCTCGCCCAGGCCGATGTCGGCGTTGCCATGAACACCGGTACCCAGGCGGCGCGCGAGGCCGGCAACATGGTTGATCTCGACAGCGATCCGACCAAGCTCATCGAAGTGGTCGGCCTCGGCAAGCAGCTGCTGATGACCCGCGGTGCGCTCACCACCTTCTCGGTCGCCAACGATGTGGCCAAATATTTCGCGATCATTCCGGCGATGTTCGTCGCGCTCTATCCCTCGCTCGGCGCGCTCAACGTCATGGGGCTGGCCAGCCCGGAAAGCGCGATCCTGTCAGCCATCATCTTCAATGCGCTGATCATCCCGCTGCTGGTGCCGCTGGCGCTCAGGGGCGTGACCTACCGGCCGATGGCCGCCGGCCCGCTGCTCGCCCGCAATCTTGCCGTCTATGGGCTGGGCGGCCTGGTCGCCCCGTTCATCGGCATCAAGCTTATCGACCTGGCCGTGTCCGGCCTTGGCCTCGCCTGAGGAGTAAAGATTATGGGCAAGGATCTCACCTCCGCGCTCCGCCCCGCGCTCATTCTCACCCTGCTGTTCGCACTGCTGCTGGGGCTCGGCTACCCGCTCGCGCTGACCGGGCTCGGCCAGCTGCTGTTCCCGCACCAGGCCAATGGCAGCCTTGTCGAACGGGACGGCAAGGCGGTGGGGTCGGCGCTGATCGGCCAATCCTTTGCCGACGCCCGCTATTTCAGGTCGCGTCCCTCTGCGGCCGGCACCGGCTATGACGCGAAATCGTCCAGCGGCTCAAACCTTGGCCCGGCCGCTCAGGCGCTCATCGACCGTGTCGAAGGCGATATCGAGGCGCTGCGCGGCGAAGGCGTGACGGGGGCCGTGCCCGCCGATCTCGTCACCGCCTCGGGTTCGGGGCTCGATCCCCATTTGTCGCCGGCGGCGGCGCGCCTCCAGGTGCCGCGCGTCGCGGCCGCGCGTGGCCTGCCCGAACAGCAGGTGCGCACGATCCTTGAACGCGCTATCGAACGGCCGGTCGGCTTTCTCGGAGAGGATCGCGTAAACGTGCTGGCGCTCAATCTCGAGCTTGACCGGATGGCGAGCAAGGGCCGTTGACCGAACTGACGCGACCATCCCCCGAAGCGCTGCTCAGGCAGGCCAAGCGCGAGGCGCGCGGTCGGCTCAAGATCTTCCTTGGTGCCGCGCCCGGGGTCGGCAAGACATTCGAAATGCTCTCCGACGCCCGCGCCCGTCGTGACGCGGGCGTCGACGTCGTGATCGGGATCGTCGAGACCCATGGCCGGAAAGACACACAGGCGCTGGTGGACGGCTTCGAGGCCCTGCCGCGCCGCCAGATCGACTATCAGGGCCACCGCCTGCCCGAAATGGACATAGACGGCCTGCTGGAGCGGCGGCCGAAGCTCGCGCTGGTCGACGAACTCGCCCACACCAACGCGCCCGGCAGCCGCCACCCCAAGCGTTATCAGGATGTCGAGGAGCTGCTCGCAGCCGGGATCGACGTCTATTCGACGCTCAACATCCAGCATGTCGAAAGTCTCAACGACGTCGTTGCATCTTTCACCAAGGTACGGGTGCGCGAGACGGTGCCGGACAGCGTTCTCGAACAGGCCGAGATCGAGGTTGTCGACATTCCACCCGACGAGCTGATCGAGCGGCTGCGCGACGGCAAGGTCTATCTGCCCGAAGAGGCGACGCGGGCGCTGTCGCACTTTTTTTCCAAGTCGAACCTCTCGGCCCTGCGCGAGCTTGCCCTGCGGCGCGCGGCGCAGGCGGTGGACGCGCAGATGCTCGAACATGTCCGCGCCCATGCGCTGGGCGGCACCTGGGCGGGCAGCGAACGGATCGTCGTTGCGGTCAGCGAGCTGCCGGGGGCTGATGGCCTGGTGCGCGCAGCCAAGCGCATGGCCGATGCGCAGCGTGCGCCCTGGACCGCCGTCTATATCGAAACCGCCCGGATCAAGAAGCTGGACGCCGCTGCCCATGCGCGGGTGGCAGCGACCCTCAATCTTGCCGCACAGCTGGGCGCCAATGTCGTGACCGTGCCCGCCGAAACCGTTGTCGACGGGCTGAAGGCCTTCACCGCCGAAGCGCGCGCGACGCAGCTGATCGTCGGCAAATCGGCGCGCTCGCGCTGGTTCGAGCTGCGCCACGGCTCGGTCGTCGACCGGCTGGTGCGGGAGACGCCGGGTGTCGCCGTCCATGTCCTGCCGATGGAGGCAGCAGCCGCGGCGTCGACCATGACGAGCGCGGCCCGTCTTGCGACGCCGGGCTGGGGCGACGCGACCGGTTATCTCGTCACCGCCCTGATGGTTGCAGGGGTGACATCGGTCGGCCTCGCGCTCGCCCGCTATCTCAATATCGGCAATATCGGGATGCTCTATCTGGTGCCAGTGATGGCCGCGGCGAGCCTTTACAGCATCCGCACCGGCCTGTTTGCGGGGCTGGCCTCCGCACTGACCTACAACTTCTTCTTCATCCCCCCGACCGGCACGTTGACGATCGGCGATCCGGCAAACCTGATCTCTGTTTTCGTGCTGCTCGGTGTGGCCGTCATTACCAGCCAGCTCACCTCGCGCGTCCGCAACCAGGCCGATCTTGCCGCGTCCAGCGCGCGCACCAATGCCGCGCAGGCGGGTTTCCTGCGCATGCTCACTGCCGAGAGCCACAGCCACGAGGTCCAGCAGCTGATCTGCCGGGAGCTGTGCCGCATCTTCGATGTGCGCACCGTGCTGCTTGAAAAAAGCGATGCCGGGCTCGCCGTCCTGGCATCGAGTGATCCGGACGTGCGGGTTGAAACCATGGAGCTGGCGGCGGCGCAATGGGTGCAGGACACCGGCCAGCCTGCCGGCCGCGGCTCCGCGACACTGGCCGCGTCCGACTGGCTGTTTCACCCGCTTAAGGCCGGTGAGCGCGTGCTGGCGGTGATCGGATTTGCCAAGGATGACGGCTCGCCACCTTTCCGTTCCGACCAGTTGCCGCAGCTGATGGGTCAGTTGGATCAGGCCGCACTCGCGCTCGAACGGCTGCGGCTGGAGGCCGAAATGCGTGACGTCGATACCGTGCGCATGCGCGACCGGCTGCGCGGTGCTCTGCTGTCGTCGGTCAGCCACGATTTGCGGACGCCGCTGACCTCAGTTCTCGCGGCGGCGGCCGAACTGCGCCGCGAGGTTCGACCCGAGCTGATCGAGACCATCGAAGCCGAAGCAAACCGCCTGAACCGGTTCGTTGCCAATCTGCTCGACATGGCGCGCGTCGAAGCGGGCGCGCTCAAGCTCAATCTGGAGACGATCGACCTGACCGATGCAGTCGCGGCCGCCGTGCATGACGCGCGCCGGGTGCTGGAAGGCCACAAAATCGAGCTGCAGGTGCCGCCCAATCTGCCGCTCGCGCGTGTCGACCCGCAGCTTTTCCACCATTGCCTGCTCAATCTGCTCGACAATGCAGGCCGCTATGGTGCGCCGGGCACCCCGATCACAATCAGGGGCGAGCGGCGCTATGGTAATCTGACACTGTCGATCCTTGATGAAGGGCCCGGCCTGCCGGCTGGCCGCGAGGTCGAAGTGTTCGACACGTTCAAGCGGCTGGAGGGATCCGACCGGTCGGCCTCGGGCACCGGCCTTGGACTGGCGATCGTCAAAGGCTTTGCCGAGGCGATGGGGCTGCATGTCGAAGCGGCGAACCGCGACGACGGCACCGGCGCCCGGTTCACCCTGCACTTCCCCGACACGCTGGTCGTCCGCGAGACGATGGAGACGGACCAATGAGCGGGCAGCGCATCCTGATCGTGGACGACGAGGCACCGATCCGGCGGCTGCTGCGCGGGGCGCTCGAGCGGGCCGGCTACCGGGTTGCCGAAGGGGAGACCGCGCGCGAAGCCCTGTCGCTTGCCAATCATGAACGGCCCGAGGCGATCCTGCTCGACCTCGGCCTGCCCGACCGCGACGGGCTTGAACTCGTGCCGCTGCTCAAGGCCAGGCACGATGCCGCGCTGCTGATCGTCTCCGCGCGCGACGCGACGGACGAGAAAGTCGCCGCCCTCGATCTGGGTGCCGATGACTATATCACCAAACCCTTTGACAGCGACGAACTGCTCGCGCGCGTGCGTGCGGCGCTCCGCGCACGCGCGGTCGCGCAGGGCGTGCGCGGCCCCGTAGTCGCCGGCGACGTGACCATCGATCTTGCCCAGCACATGGTCACCAAGGCCGGCATCGAGGTGCATCTTACCCGCAAAGAGTATGAGGTTCTCGGCCAGCTTGCGCTCGCACCCGGCCGTGTCGTCATCCACAAGCGGATCCTCGACGCGGCCTGGCCGCATGAGCATGACAAGCGGGTCGATTATCTGCGTAGCGTCATCCGGCAGCTCCGTCAGAAGCTGGAGGATGATCCCGCGCGACCGGCGATCATCGTGAACGAGATGGGCATCGGCTACCGCCTGATGGGTCAATAGGCGCTCCGTTTCCAACGACAATCATATGCCAATCGAGCACAAGCCGCGTCGAAACCCCATGATTGGGAATCTAACTCTCGAGCGCTATGAAGCGCACCGTATCCGCCGAACTGAAACACTGGCGCTGCCCCGGGCCGATCCTGCGACTCGTTGGTGCAGCGCTGGTGCTGCTTGCCGCGATCCTCGTTCAGCGGCTTTCCAACTGGGTGCAGCCCGGCCGGGACCCCACGCTCGTCGCCTATCTGGCGGGCGCGGCGGCCTTCATTAGCGCATCTCTCGGCAGCACGATCCTCTCGCTCGGCGCCCGCTGCTATGAGCGCGTGCCGCTCGCACGCAGATGGGTCGATTACAACGGGCTCGGAAGCGACACGCCATGAGCAGGCGCAGCTGGGCCGATCTTCGCTACCGGCTGTCCGGCGTTCTTCTCATCCTCGCATCCGGTCTGCTCGCGCTCGCCCACAAGCAGATCGTGGATACCCGCGGGAATGCGGAGCCTGCCTTGATCGAGTTCGCGATGGCGCTTGGCGGCTTCTCGCTCGCCAGCCTGGGCGCGCTGATGCTGATCCACGGTCGCAAGTTGCGCCGTCCTCGTCGTACGTTCCCACGAAATTACAATGCGTCCGGCAGACCTTGCTGCTCGAAAGCCTATGCCGCGCGAACGATCTTGGACGGGTAATCGGAGAACCGAGAATGCACATCCACCTATCCATGAATATATCCGCACCCGCCGCAGTGCTCGGCCTTAGCCCCCATCGCCTCATGGTGAGCGGCTATCGCGTTTCGATCGACGCGGTCGCGCGGCCAAGCTTTGGCAAGCTGTTGCACCAGATCGACCAGCTCCTGTCGGCGCTGCGGTTCGCCGGACGTAAGTCGGTCGAGATCGTCGACACCTGCTGCGGGGATGGCGCGCTGCTCGTCACCGCCGCCAAGCGAGCCCGGGCGCTCGGCTTTGTTGCCATCGAGGCCAAGGGCTTCGACGCCGCCTCGGATTGCGTGGAGCGCGCCTGGGCGCGCGCCGCCGGAACCCGCGATCCCGCCATCGGCTACACATTCCTTGTCCTCGAGAGAGATGGCCATCTGCCGATTGACGATGGCGACGCTGATATCGTGGTCGGTGACCCTGCAAATCGTGAACTCGGCCGCATCGCGGCCCGGCCTGCCGCCATCGTGGGGCGACGAGCTCCGGAGGACAGCATATGAAAGATCCTATGCGTTTGGCTGGCGTGGCGCTTCTGCTTGTCGCGGCGGCACTCGGCTTCTGGCTATCGGTGCTGGTCGGCGGATCTCCGGCCCGCGAACCTGCGCTCGCCGAAAGCCTGCTCCTGTTCGCAGCGTGCTTCGCCGCCTGGAATGGTATTGCGCTCAGCTCTCTGGGACGAGCTCTTCTTTGTCGTAGAGGGAAATCGGAGTGAATCGCGCCGGGTTTGCCGGAGGCTCCAACTCCTGAGAAGGTGGAGCCTGTATGAGCAAGACGACGAACAAGTTTGCGCCGGAGGTCCGCGAGCGGGCGGTGCGGATGGTAGTCGATCACGAGCGCGATTAGCCGCCCGCATGGGAGGTACCTGTGGACCCCCGGGGGGATGGGGGTGCGGGGGAAGGGGTTCTGTCGGCTTGGCTCCGCGCAGACTCGTATCCGGTGCCGCCGTCGCTCGCTCACGGTAGCCGAAGAGATGTGGTCGGGGATTATCCCTCGGGAGTTAGTGCGTCGTGGTAAGCCTTCCCACTGAACTCGCGTTTACGAGGACAGTGCACAGCTCGGATAAGCTTGCCAGAAATGGATCAATTGCCAAGCTTCACGGTGAGCACGTCCGCTTTGTCGACCCGGTCTCTGGCGATGGTGCCCGTTCCACCGTCGAAAGCCGCATCCGCGCGCCGAAATGCATCGGTGCGTCGCGTGAATCCGGGGCTGAACGACAAAGATTGTGGTCGGACTGAGTGACAACGGTGCCGTCGCTGCGCGTGGACGTGCTCCTCCCTCCAAAGTCGGAATCAAAAACGGCGATCCAACATCGCTGATGAAAGGACTTCCGACGGGCACCACCAACACCGCCAACCGCCAGAGCTCGCAGATCTATCCGGCGCGGGTCGTTCCTGGCTCGATCCAGTTCGGCACCACGAAGACCGGCAAGCCCTACGCGAAGATGGCCGTATCGGTGAAGATCCGCTCGCAGCCGGCGGCCTCGAGCGCGTCGCGCTGGAGGCCGAGGGTCTGATCGTCGGTCGAAACGCGGGCGTATCCGATCTTCATTTATTTTCTCGTCGTTTGGGTCGGCTTATGGATTTTGATTTTTTGACGGGAAAACGGACAAGCTCCACCCGGCAGCGGCCGATTTTGTCGTGGCCTCTATGCCAGTCAAGAAAACATCCGTTTTTCGGACGGGCAGTTAGCGATCATGCATAGATGCGACGGCCGTGCTCTGCAAAAGCCCGCGCTAGGCGCTCGTTCGGAGCAGGCGGATTGGTGAGGGCCTCAAAGAAGGCTGCCCGGTCTCGATCGGACAGGCTCAGCGTCTCGCCCTCGGAGATTTTGCGGTGCTGTTGCATCACAGGCTCTTATAGTCGGTTTTGGATCAATTCCGATTGTTATCGGGCGCCCATTGGATCGAAACGTCCATGCCTTCGGCCGCCAGCGCTTTAGCTGCCCAGGCGATCATCATGGCGTACGCTCCTAGCGGTAGCGTAGCGGCGTGGGGACTGCGGTCCTGATCGGCCTGAGTGCGATAGCGCCACAGAACGACCGGGCCGCGGGCGACGTGATCGGTTGCCCGAGCCAAAGCCTGCTCGACAGCTTCGGACATCGCGGCTTCGAGCTGGTCGAGCGCGGCTGCGGCGTCGGCCGGGATCGGACTGTCTCCGGATTGCCAGCGCCTGACCGTGCGGTCCTGTACCCCGCATAGGCTCGCGGTCTCGTCGACAGACAGGCCTAGCGAACGGCGGCGGGTGTCAAATCCCGCCGGGGTCATCAGCGCGCCCATGTTTGGCGCGCGAGTCCGCGGCCATCCTTGTCGATCGTCACGATGTTGAGCTGGCCGAAGTCAAAGCTCAAAGTTTCCGGGTTACCGTTGATCGCCTTTGTCTCGCGAATTTCGACGTCATCGAAGCCGATGGTGTCAATCTGAGAGCCTTCAAATCCCGCGGCCAGGTCTGCCGCGACAGCCTCAGCGAACACAGGGTCGACATTCATGGTCATGCGGACCCAATCTGCCAGCGCCTTCATGCCCTGAGCGTTAATCTCCGCGATCTTGAGGGTTTCGGTGTTGATCTATCGTCTCCCTTTGGAGGTCGCCTTGCCTATCGCCCGCCAATGCAGCCCTTATATGTCCGCTTTCCGGACACGTCAATCGTTTCGATTTGTCCTGGGGGTGTATGTAGGGGCGTCTTTAGGGTCAGGACCCATTGATATGAGGTCTGCGATCTGATTCATGCTCGGTGAGGAGCTCCGGATGAGCGACCTGTTTTGGCTGACTGAGGAGCAGCCCTCCTTCCCAAGAGCCACGGCAAGCCCCGCGTTGATGATCGACGGGTGCTGAGCGGCATCGTGTTCGTCAACCTCAACGGCCTGCGATGGCGCGATGCCCCAAAGGATTATGGTCCGCACAAAACGCTCTACAATCGGTGGAAGCGGTGGGGCGAGCGAGGCGTGTTCGTCCGCATGATGGAAGGGCTGGCGGCGGCGGATGCCGAGCAAAAGACCGTCATGATAGACGCGACGTATCTGAAGGCGCACCGCACGGCATCGAGCCTGCGGGTAAAAAGGGGGATCTCGGCCGCCTGATCGGCCGCACCAAGGGCGGCATGAACACGAAGCTGCATGCCGTTGCCGACGCGAACGGCCGTCCGTTGACCTTCTTCATGACCGCCGTCCAGGTCAGCGACTACACCGGCGCGGCAGCGCTGCTGGACGACCTCCCCAAGGCGCAGTGGCTGCTCGGCGACCGCGGCTACGACGCCGACTGGTTCAGGGATGCTCTGCAGGCCAAGGGCATTCGGCCCTGCATTCCGGGCCGCAGGTCACGTAATGAGCCGGTCAGCTACGACAAGCGCCGTTACCGGCGCCGCAGACGGATCGAGATCATGTTCGGCCGCCTGAAGGACTGGCGGCGTGTCGCCACCCGCTACCACCGCCGCCCGACCGCCTTCCTCTCCGCCGTTGCCCTCGCAGCCACCGTCATCTTCTGGCCATGATCAACGAGTCCCGACCCTAGTCATTCTCAGGCAAGTGAGATCACCGACGCGCCCAATCGTAGCCGGGACGGATTTTTCCAGATGCATCCGTGGCTTGCGAGCGCCAGCGGCTGAGGCGGGGATGATGGACAGGCCGAAGACCCCCAGAGGCGGTTTTCTGGCCCGGCAAGGCCAGCGGCTGAGATGGTGAGAGTGGCGATGCCCCGATCAAGCGCGGATGTCACCCGATCGGCAGGCGCGGGCCAAGCATAACCGGTATGTGTCATTGACCTATATGTCATTGGCGCATATATGGCGCGCATGACCACCTTGCAGACCGTTGTCGAGCTGCCGGAGTTCATCCGGCGCGCCAAGGCGATCATGACCGACGACGAGCGTGTGGCGCTGGTGGACTATATCGCGGCCAACCCGGAGGCGGGCATCTCGCTGGGCAGCGGATTGCGCAAGGTCCGCATACCCCGCGAGGGCAGCGGCAAGAGCGGCGGCTACCGGACCATCCATGTGTTCGGCGGCACCCATATGCCGATCTTCCTCGTCACGGTGTTTGCCAAGAACGAGAAAGACAACCTGACCAAGGCCGAGCAGGCCGCAGCCGTCGCGTTGGCGAAGGCACTGGTCGCAACCTATGGAGACCGCAGATGAGCGCTTATGAGAGCATCATGCAGGGGCTGAACGAGGCGCTGGACTATGCCCAGGGCAAGGAGACCGGCGCGATCGTCCACCAGATCGAGGTGCCCAGCGTCGATGTCGCGGCGATCCGGGCCAGCACGGGCCTGTCGCAGGGCGCGTTCGCACGCAGCATCGGTGTCGCCAAGGGGACGCTGCTCAACTGGGAACATGGTCGCCGCCATCCCACCGGCCCCGCCCAGGTGCTGCTCGCCATGATCGCGAAGAAGCCGTCGCTGGTGAGCGAGTTGCTGCGGTAAGAGGGCCGCGATGCTAAGCATCGGACCCATCATTCGGATACACACCTCACGCACGGGTGCATGACGGTTTTCTGCGGGTTTCGCGGGATGCCATCCGCACGCCCTTGATAGTGGCGCGGGCGTGATTGGCGGTTTTCCGCCAGATTGCGGGAGTGCGTCTAGCGCGCTCAGGCATCCTCCTCATCCGCCTCGGCATCAAGCACGGCGAGCAGGGTGGCGCGCTCAGCAGCGGCATCCCCGATAGCGGCATCACGCAGGCTGCGCGCGGGCATATCCAAAAGCGGGTGCATTTCCTGCTTCCTGGGTGGTTTCGTCTTCCTAGGGCAAGGTCGACCGAATTGCTTGCTCAATCACTTCCCCGGCAGGACAGTGAGGGAGTCCCGCCGGTTTGGCAAAGGAGCCTAGATCGCTGCTGTTTGGGAGAGGATGTGTCGAATGCTTCCACAACCTGACCTAGGGCCAAACCCAATCACCCTCTCGAAAATCAACGCGCGCATCGATTCAGGGGGAGCTCCGCTGAAGCAGGAGGTCCTTGGGGATGTCGCTTTCTTTGTTCTGGTTGTCGGATGAAGCATGGGCTGCGATCGAGCCGCACCTGCCGAAGAACCAGCCCGGAGCGCGGCGGGTCGATCATCGGCGAGTGATCTCGGGCATCATCCACATGCTGAAGTGCGGTGACGCTGAGTGGATTGTCCGTCCGAATAAGGACCTTCGACGACGGTCTACAATCGCTGGAACCGTTGGAGCCGCCGGGGCATCTGGACGCGCATCCTGTCGGCGTTGACGGAGGGAGCGGAGGAATGGCCATAAGCCTCTCAAAAAACTGAAGTGCTAGGTTCGACTCCGCGCGGCCCCACCCTCGCCCCCACACAGAAGGAAGTTTGAACGGCGACGACCGCGAACGTATGCGGACTCGATGCGGTGTTGCTTGGCGGATTGGCCACCGAAAGCCTTCTCGTCGCACCCGGTGAACGCCGGGCGCTCGAGATCCCGTGGAAGTAAATTGTCGCCGCCGCGCGATTGCCACGAAACACGGCCGCGCGCGGTGCAAACACGGCCAGGGGGTAGTCGGGCCGAGAAAATCCTTCCTCAAGCCTTGCGACTCTGCCAGTGGAACGTGCCGCGAGTGAGATGCCTGTAGATTGCTCTTTGGCATCGGCGGGCGGCGGGGTCCGAACCGCTGCTCTCGAGTCTTCGCCCGGTGGGAGCGGCTCAGTTCTCGGCGGCGGCGCGCGTTATATTCGCCGCCATTTCGCGGGAGATGGCGGCGCGCTGGGCGGGGAGCGCCAGATTGGCCGGCACTTTGTACAGCGCCTTCAGATAGGCGCGGTCCCACTCTGTGAGATCGGTTTCGGGCGCGCGTTCCGCGTCGAACAGATTGACGATCGAGGGCACCGCCACCGGACGCGCCGGGATGCGGTGGGCGGCGAGCGTCACCATGCCGATATAGGCGGCAAGGGCATCGAGCCGCACGCCTTCGGCGAGTTTCACGTCGACGAGCGCGGCCACCGCGGTCTGATCGACCCGCACATTGCTGCGGATATTGGAACCGCCGCCATAGATCATGACGCTGCCGGAGTTGAAATCCCCTCCCGCGACTCCCGCGACCAGAGACCGATCGGGAGAAGCGGATACACCAAATGCGTCGGCCAGAGCTCTGCCGTACCACCAGCGCACCGGCATGTCCGATTCGCTCAACACCTTGTGCTCATCAGGCGTGACCGCATTATACTGAAACATCTGGGTCCTGCGCGCCGCGACTTTGCGGTACACTGCACGTGCATCGTCGGTGAAGACGATGACGATGTTGCCATCGCAAGCCGGCTTGGCGACGCGGGCGCCGGCCTCGGCCGCGATCGACCGGATCTTGTCGACCACGATTTTCGCGTGCTCTGGGCTCAGGCCCTGAACAACCGGGCAGATGGGCGCATTCCAGCGCGCATATTGATCGTTAAACGACGGCGCGGCGAGCGTGGTGACGAAGCTGCGCGCTTCCTGTCGGACTTCGCGCTCGGACATGCGCCGCCCCTGCACGAGAATCTCAGTCTCCCCGGCGGCGAGCGCGACGCCGGGATGGCTCAGCAACAGGCCAAAGGCCAAAAGACGGATTTTTGCCATTTCAACTCTCCCGCGTCGAACACAGGGACCGCGCCGGCCGAAGCCGGCGCAGAGTTACTTTAGAGCCCAGATCGAATAAGTCAGGAAGGCCGGGATGCCGCCACCGGCGAAAATGTCCGTGAAGGCTTCGTAACTGCCATCTTCCATATAGAGGCCGGAATGCGAGACCATCACGACGCCATGAATGATTTGATTATTGGGACCCTTCCAGCTGAACGGCGTGCCACCTTGGTTATAGGTGCCCGTCCGCATCACCCACTCACCACCCGAGACCGCTTCGATCTCGTTGTCGCAAAGGTCAACGATCTGATTGTCAATCAACACACCGAGTCTCCTCACTTGTTGAGTCGAGGGCAATATACCAATCTAGGTCCAAAAATCCAACCCTCCCCTAAACCATTCATATATTATCTCCGATTCGTCAATGGCTTATCAACGAAAAATACTTATAGTGTAGATGTCAAAAGCACATATAACAAATCGGTCAGGCCAGTGCGTCTTTACCTCCGGTCGGGTTAAAGCTGTCTCGTAATACTTGCCCGCCAAAAAGTCTTAGAACCCTGTCGGCGTGCCTGATCGTCTCGCTGCGATGCGCGATCACGATTCGGGTAATCCCCAGGCTGGAAACGGCAGCACTGACCGCTGCTTCGGTCTGCGGGTCGAGATGCGCCGTCGCTTCGTCGAGCACCAACAGGCGCGGCCGGCGGTAGAGCGCCCGCGCCAGCAGAAGCCGGGCCTTCTGGCCGCCGGAAAGGGACGACCCCATGTCACCGATCAGTGTTTCATATCCCATCGGCGTCGCCATGATATCGTCGTGAAGCGCTGCCATTCGCGCGCAAGCTTCGATCCAGTCGAAATCCGGTGCGTCGTCGAACAAGGCGATGTTTTCCGCCACGGATCCTGCGAACAGATGATCGTCCTGCAGAACCGCGGCGACCTGCCGGCGGAAGTTCGCGTGGCCGAATTCGGCGAGGGGGCGGCCGTCCACGAGCACACTTCCCGCCGTCGGCTCCATCAAGCCCAGCAGCAGCTTGGCCAAGGTCGATTTGCCGCCGCCCGAGGGGCCCGTTACCGCGATATGTTCGCCCGCGTCGATGCGGAAGGATATGTCGGTGAGGACCAGCGGATCCGACCGCCCGTAGCGAAAACTTACGCCGCGCGCCTCGATTGTGCCGATCAACGGCAGCGCGGACCGCGGAACCTGCAAAAAGGCGGCATCGACTGGCTCCAGCGCGATGTCGGACAGTCTTTCCAAGTGCAGGCCAACGATCCGGAACGCGATCAGCTGATCGATGAACCGCGACGCCTTGTCGACGAACTGGCCCTTATAGGCGAAGAACGCCAACAGCATGCCGACGGTGAGCTCACCGGACATGATCAAGGCGATGCCAATCGCCACGCAGGCGACGTTTTCAAATCCGAAAATCAGGCCATTGGCCAGGCCTTGCCAGATGCCGATGCGGGCGGCGTGCAAACCGGCATTGGTCGCGTCCATACAGCGGTTCTGCCAAAGCGCATGGCGTTCCGCCTCGCGATTGTAGAGCCGCAACGGCAAAATACCCCGCAGGCTTTCGATCAGCACGGACTGTTCGCGCGCGCCGGCGGCGATGGCATCCTCCTGCGCCTGGCGCTGCATCGGAAAGGTGAGCGCGCGGACCGCGACGAACAGCAGAAACGCGACCAGCACCGCCGCGGCGAGCGGCGCGGAATACAAGAACATCGCAACGAGCACGAGGACGGCGATGCTGCCGTCGATGATGCTCGACACCGTCCCTTCGGTCAACGCCTGCTGGATCGGTCGGACCGACTGAAACCGACTGAGAACATCACCGATGCTGCGATGCTGAAACCAGGGCACGGGCAGGCGGAACAGGTGCCGCGCCACGTTGCTGGCGACGCCGAAACCGAACGAGGCCCCGGCCGAAAGCAGCACATAGGACCGCAGCACTTGAGTCGCCGCATTGATCAGCGCCAGCGCCGCGAAGCCGATCGCTAGCAGCACCAGCAGATCGGTGTCGAGCGCCGGCAACACGCTGTCGATGCCAATCTGCATATAGAGGGGCGCGATCAGCACGAAAAGTTGCAGCAGCGCCGTCAACAACAGGGTTTGCCCGATGGCCGGGCCCAGCCCGGTGGTCCGCGTCCAGAGTTGCCCGATGGACAGCGTTTCACGCGCCGTTTTGGGCAGGAAATCGGGCGCCGGGCGAAGCTCCAGCGCTACGCCGGAAAAATGATCCGAGATCTCGCTCAGGGCGCGCCAGCCCCGCCGCCCGGCCGGATCGCAGATCAGCGCGCGTGTGCCGCTGATCCGTTCGAGAACCACGAAATGGTTGAAGTTCCAGTGCAGAATGGCGGGAAGATGCAGATTGGCGAGCGCCTCGAGCGGAAGTTTGACCGGCCGTGGCGCGAGGCCAATCGCATCCGCGCTCGCGATCAGCGATTTGAGCGACGCGCCTCGCAAGCCGCCACCATGGGTCCGGCGCATCGCTGCGAGATCGGTGCGGAAGCCATAATGGTCGGCGATCGTGACAAGGCATGCCAGGCCGCACTCTCCGATTTCGCTCTGCCGCACGTGGCGGAGCGAACGGGATCGCCCAAACACACCCAGCTGCAACTGGCTCATCGTCTCGCCACTCCGAAGATTGGCTCCCACAGCCACTCGAACAAGCTGCGCTTCTCCGTCACCACGCGCGCGGTGAGAGCCATGTCGGCCGTCAGCTTGTGGCTCGTGCCGAACGCGGTCAGCCGCTGATCCAGCAGGCGGGCCGTGACCAGATAGGCCGGCTCGGCCGCCGTTGCGGTCTTGATTTCCGCCACGGCCGCCTCCGAAACCGACACGACCTGGGCGGCGACCATACCAAAGCGCTGATATGGAAAGGCCTCGATCGCCAGGCGAACCTCTTGCCCCGGCGCGACAAAGCCGATCGCGCGCGTCGGCACCAGCAGCTGCGCTTCGAGCGCCGCGCCGGCAGGAACGATCGTCATTAGCGGCCGTTGCGGATTGGCCGGCTGGCCGGGCTTGGCAGTGAGACCGGTCACCCGGCCTGCGATCGGCGCGGTGATCGTGAATCCGGTTCCAGCCTCGATCTCCGCCTGCCGCTGCGCCAGCGCCGCACGTTCCGCCAGCGCGCCTTCTGCCTGAGCCTCGCGCTGGGCCATGGCTTGCGCCAGCGCGCGTCGGGCCTGCTCCCGCTCCGAAACCAGCCTTGCCCGCTGCTGGCGCAAAACCGCCAGCTGCTGGATTCGCGTGAGGCGCAGGTCTTCGCGCTGCTGCAGGTCACGACGGCTGACGAACCCACGCACAGTCGCGGCGCGGTACGCATCGAGACCTTCGTCGGCGACGGCGACCATCTGTTCGACCGTCGACATCTGCTCTGCAATCCCCGCCAGCTCCGCGTCCGCGCCGCCGATCTGTGCGCGCAGGCGGTCGACATCGGCCGCGGCCGCGCGGTCCGTTGCGGCTTCGCGCGCCGCCAATCGTGCGCGCTGATCGGCCAGGGCGGCCAAAATCAAGTCGCCAGGAGTCGCGCCGGTCCGCGTCGCATCTTCCGAGCGGACGTCGGCCAACCGGGTGCCGGCATCCACCAGCTGGCCTTCGCGCACATGCACGGCCCCCACGATCCCGGCGCGAGCCGGCAGCATCGCCGCCGCACCGCTCACTGGAACGAGACGACCGGTGACCATCTCGATTCGCGCATAGCTGCCGGCGATCAGATAAGCTCCCGCCGCCACGACGATCGCCACCAGCAATGCGCCGGCCAGGTGCCATCCGGTCGGGACGATCACCTGAACCTCGCCCTGCAGCCGCGCACGCCGGGCGGCCAACGCCTCTGGACGAAACAGAGTCTGCACTACAGCTTGCCTCAGGCCGCCTGGATTGACGAAAAGCAGCGCGGGCGTACGCCTTGGCCGCTGCTGATCCCATACGCGGGCGGAAGCCACCTACTCGGGCTATCGACGAGAAACGACACAACAGCGAGACTATGAAAGCCCTGCAACACCGGCTTTTTCATTGACCGCTTTCCCGAGACCGTTTTTTGAATACTGAGGTCGGATATCCCATATGATAGTGTAACTGAATACGAAAAATGCTGTCCTGCATCCATTTCGGAGGTTTTGCGACTGTTCAGCATCCGTCGCTTCAACTGCGACTGTTTCGACCCGCAGCATGCCGACTTTGACGCATTGGGAAGCTGGTCCTGCTGACATAGGCTTTCGCCCAGGCTCGCATCGCAAGCCTAGGGCCGATGTGAAGATGCGCGCTCTCTGCTCGCACTTTCCCGATCCATTCGGCTTGATTGGCGACGAGGGCACCGGTGAGACGAGGGCACACCGACTCGCCAGGGACCAAGTGCGCCCTCTCACGGCGAAAACACGGGTTCGAGTCCCGTGGGCGTTACCGGTATATTCAATGGTTTAGCTGGGACGCGGCGCGGCGAAAGCGGCGCTTCCTGCAGATTTACTGCAGACGCGTGGTTGGATTCGGGCGGACGGAAACGGACAGAACAGCTGCTGCAGCCGGTTGAGGTGTTGTGCGCCCCGCGACCATTCCGTGAATCCGACAAGCGGATCTAGGGTCAGGACCCATTGATATGAGGTCTGCGATCTGATTCAGGCTCCGTGAGGAGACCCGGATGAGCGACCTGTTTTGGCTGACTGAGGAGCAGATGGAGCGCCTGCGGCCCTCCTTCCCAAGAGCCACGGCAAGCCCCGCGTTGATGATCGACGGGTGCTGAGCGGCATCGTGTTCGTCAACCGCAACGGCCTGCGATGGCGCGACGCCCCAAAGGATTATGGTCCGCACAAAACGCTCTACAATCAGTGGAAGCCGTGGGGCGAGCGAGGAGTGTTCGTCCGCATGATGGAAGGGCTGGCTGCGGCGGATGCCGAGCAAAAGACCGTCATGATAGACGCGACGTATCTGAAGGCGCACCGCACGGCATCGAGCCTGCGGGTAAAAAAGGGGATCTCGGCCGCCTGATAGGCCGCACGAAGGGCGGCATGAACACGAAGCTGCATGCCGTTGCCGACGCGAACGGCCGTCCGTTGACCTTGTTCATGACCGCCGGCCAGGTCAGCGACTACACCGGCGCGGCAGCGCTGCTGGACGACCTCCCCAAGGCGCAGTGGCTGCTCGGCGACCGCGGCTACGACGCCGACTGGTTCAGGGATGCTCTGCAGGCCAAGGGCATTCGGCCCTGCATTCCGGGCCGCAGGTCACGTAATGAGCCGGTCAGGTACGACAAGCGCCGTTACCGGCGCCGCAGCCGGATCGAGATCATGTTCGGCTGCCTGAAGGACTGGCGGCGTGTCGCCACCCGCTACCACCGCCGCCCGACCGCCTTCCTCTCCGCCGTTGCCCTCGCAGCCACCGTCATCTTCTGGCCATGATCAACGAGTCCCGACCCTAGTCATTCTCAGGCAAGTGAGATCACCGACGCGCCCAATCGTAGCCCGGACGGATTTTTCCAGATGCATCCGTGGCTTGCGAGCGCCAGCGGCTGAGGCGGGGATGATGGACAGGCCGAAGACCCCCAGAGGCGGTTTTCTGGCCCGGCAAGGCCAGCGGCTGAGATGGTGAGAGTGGCGATGCCCCGATCAAGCGCGGATGTCACCCGATCGGCAGGCGCGGGCCAAGCATAACCGGTATGTGTCATTGACCTATATGTCATTGGCGCATATATGGCGCTCACGACCACCTTGCAGACCGTTGTCGAGCTGCCGGAGTTCATCCGGCGCGCCAAGGCGATCATGACCGACAACGAGCGTGTGGCGCTGGTGGAATATATCGCGGCCAACCCGGAGGCGGGCATCTCGCTGGGCAGCGGATTGCGCAAGGTCCGCATACCCCGCGAGGGCAGCGGCAAGAGTGGCGGCTACCGGACCATCCATGTGTTCGGCGGCATCCATATGCCGATCTTCCTCGTCACCGTGTTCGCCAAGAACGAGAAAGACAACCTGACCAAGGCCGAGCAGGCCGCAGCCGTCGCGTTGGCGAAGGCGCTGGTCGCAACCTATGGAGACCGTAGATGAGCGCTTATGAGAGCATCATGCAGGGGCTGAACGAGGCGCTGGACTATGCCCAGGGCAAGGAGACCGGCGCGATCGTCCACCAGATCAAGGTGCCCAGCGTCGATGTCGCGGCGATCCGGGCCAGCACGGGCCTGTCGCAGGGCGCGTTCGCACGCAGCATTGGTGTCGCCAAGGGGACGCTGCTCAACTGGGAACATGGTCGCCGCCATCCCACCGGCCCCGCCCAAGTGCTGCTCGCCATGATCGCGAAGAAGCCGTCGCTGGTGAGCGAGTTGCTGCGGTAAGAGGGCCGCGATGCTACGCATCGGACCCATAATTCGGATACACACCTCACGCACGGGTGAATGACGGTTTTCTGCGGGTTTCGCGGGATGCTATCCGCACGCTCTTGATAGTGGTGACCGGCCCCCACGGATTGGTCCGTGTGTTTTATTGGTGCATCGTCATGTCGGCTGCGCAGATCGTCCGAAGGTGGAGCTAAGCGGGGCCGGAGAACGAGGCTTTCAGCAGCGTCGCTTCTGGTGCGGAGGGCTTGTACCCGAGGCTGTTGTGCGGAAGGATCGAGTTTCATACCTCGACCTGCACACTGGCTTCGGCGAGAGTGTAGGAGACGCGCCGTCGCGCAGCTTGTCGCCGCACGAGCCACTGATGGACGCGCTTTTTCCAATCGGCCATGTGCTGCCCGGGGGCGTTAAATTGGGTCTGCGCCTTGATCCGGCCGAGGCGGTCCCGCACTGCCTCCCTTGGCGCCATCGCTTTCGCAGTCCCCATGATCTTCTGGCTTCGATCAGTGGGCTCCGGCCCTTGTCCATGTTGGAGGAACGCCCGTTAGTGGCTCAGGCAGTGCTACGACCAAATATGTCGCAGCTGATGTGCAGGAAAAGGGCAGGGCTTGGTGCGACGAGTGTCGGGGGGATTCGTTTGAATGTTTGAGAATTGCCATCTTCGGATCGGCGACGCGCCATTTGCGAGCTGCATGCCGCTCAGCCCGCAGCTTCTGGCGAGCCTCTACGCCTTGCCTCACTGTACCGAGAAGCCCCTGCGCGAGGTCCTCGAAACACTTGGCGACAATGTGCCTTGGGCGGAGAGCTTCGCGGTCGCCCCGGAACAGACAGCCGCGGCCATCGCGACCATGCTGCGCCATCTGATGATGGCCACGCGAGACCTGGAGCCGGCATCCATAACGACCGATGCTTTGCCGTCGGATGGGCGGGCCCGCATCCACATCGATGCGCTAAGGGATCTGTGGCATGCTTATCCAGCCATTGTGCCGTCTGACTTGGCAACGTTGAAGGCATTTCTGGCATGTGAAGCGGCCGATGCATTGCAGTCGTTTCATGTCATTTGGGACCAGACCTGCACCCAGCTGACATCTCTCGAGCGTGCTGTGCTCGAGCACCTTGAAAGCCATCACGGCAAGCTCGACGAGGAAGACATTGACCATGTGCGGTTGATTTCGGACCGCGAGATTTGCCGCGCGCCTGCCTCGGTCCTCGCCGGTCATGTCCAACGGTATCTTCTGGACCCGTCGGCCCCGACCGCGCCCATGGACGACAGCCTCGCGGTTCTCTCCGTCCGGGATGCATTGACTGAATGCGAAGCGGCCGCAGCCATCGTCCAGCGCTGGCTCGCCGAAGATCAAACTCTCGCCACCAATGAGATCGGCATCATTCTGCCATCCGGCACCGAATACACCCACTACCTGTCCGAAGCTTTCGGGCAGGCCGGCCTTCCGACATCGTCCTTGCCCGGTGTGCGGGACCGCAGAAATGTTGGGGGTGAGACGCTCCTGCATTTCCTGCAATGCCGGCGGCGCCCAGCGCCTGCCATGGCGCTCGCCTCGCTCTATTGCTCCCCGATCCTTTGCTGGCCCCCGGAGGTGGGCACGGCCCTGGCTAGCGCGGTCATGGCCGGCGATTTTCAGCCGATGCTGGTGCAGAGCCTTAGTGGGAAACAGGCGGCGCTGTTCTCGCTCATTCGGTCAGCATCACCTGCGACGAACGGTCAGCTCAAGGAGCAGATACGCTCCTTCCAGAGGCTGCTCACTGAAGATGAGACCTTCGCGTCGGATTTAGCCGAAGCGAAGCAGCTAGCATCGCGCCTCGTAGCCGCTCTGGGCAATGCTAATGATGCCGCCGAGGCAGAACTGGAGAAGGCCATTCAAATGGCCGCTGCTTATCAGGCGCCGCCTTGCCCTCGGGGGGACTACTTCCTTGGCGGCATCTCGGTGATGCTCGCCCGTGAAGCGCCCAAGCGGCAGTTCCGCAAGCTTCTCGTTCTTGGCTTCAACGATGGCGCCTATCCGCCGTCTCCATCGGGGAATCCGTTCTTCCTCGATAGCGAGGTTGTGGCGATTGCCGGGGCAACTGGCTTGCAGCTGCCGTCACAGGCTAAGCAGCTCGATGCTGCGCTGGAGCTGTTCGCACGTCAGATTAGAGCTGCCAGTGAACAGGTGATCTTCCTCCTGTCAGAACGCGATCGTGGCGGCAGCCTTCGTTCCGTCTCGTCGAGCTTGCCTCTTATCGCGCGTCTCATCGCAGGCTTGGAAGACCCAGAATCACTGGTCGTGCCGCTGACGCATAGCGAAGGAACGATCTGGGATAGGCTGGTGGCCTGGAAGCCACGTCCCGTGATGAAACCGCTCCTGCCACTTGAGGTGCCGAGCCATTACGAGTTCGATCTCGATCTCCTTGGTCTGCGCAAGAAGGATGATGGCAGCCCGAGGGCGCAGAGCCCGAGCCGTCTCGAAAAGCTGCTCATCAGCCCACTGGCCTGGGTTTTGGCCGAACTCGGCGCCGAGCATGTTTCGTGGCAGCCGGAGGCGCTTGACGTCATGCTGCGCGGCTCGCTCGCGCACGAGGTGTTTGAGCGCTTGTTCCCGCCAGGCAAGGATCACCCTTCGAACGAGGTCATCGAAGAGAAGGTGCCTGAGCTGCTGCTGGAGCGAATTCGTGCGATTGCGCCATTTCTGCAGACGGCGGCCTGGGCTGTCGAACGCAATACGCTCGAGGCGGAGATTACCAAGGCGGCCAAGCACTGGTCGATGGTCCTCAGAGCGCTCGATGCCGAGATCGTGGGCAACGAATTCTGGCTCTCAGGCACCCTGTTTGGCCATCCCGTGCACGGCAAAGCTGACTGCCTGCTTCGCCTTCCCGATGGGCAGCCGATTGTCGTCGATTACAAGAAGAGCAGCTCGGGAACGCGGCGCCAGCGCCTTCAAAAAGGCTGGGACCTGCAGGTCGACCTCTATCGACGCATGACCGTGCGCATCGATGAGCGCAGCCCTGAAGGCGTTGTCCGCATCGGCGAGACCCTGAGCGGTTGGTCCAAGCTCCCGGCAGTTGCCTACCATACGCTCAATGATGGAAACGTCCTCCTCAATGGGATCGAGGTGCTCGATAGCACTGAGGTCGAACTCGTTGCCGGCGACATCGCTGCCAATGCACTTGCCCTGATTTCGGCTCGGTTCGAGGCTCTCAAGGCTGGCCGGCTGGAAACAAACACAACGGCCGATGCCAAATTCTTCCAAAAGGCAGCAGCCCTTGGCACCTACGCCTTGGAAGACAGTCCGTTGATCACCGCCTTCATGCGGGACGACACCACTCCCTCCGTAACCCTTCCGGACGATCAAGATGACTGAGCTTTCAATTGTACCCGCAGGGGCAGGAGCGGGCAAAACCCACCATATCCAGGAAACCCTCACCCAATGGGTCAGGGACGGCACGGTGCGGCCCGAGAAGATCCTCGCGGTTACCTTTACCGAAGCCGCAGCCGGAGAGCTGCGGCAGCGGATCAGGGGCGCGCTGATTGCGGACAGCAATCTGGTAGCAGCGCTGGCTGTCGAGCGAGCCTATGTCTCTACCATCCACGGGCTAGGCCGCCGTTTGCTGATCGAGCATGCCTTCGCATCGGGGTCATCCCCCCAGCAGCGCCTGATCGCCGAAGACGAGCAAGACTTGCTGATCCGCCGCTCGATCGAAGAAAATCGAGGACTGAGCGAGCTCACCCGCAACCTGGCCGCTCTTGGCTATCAAGGAAGCTTCTCCTCCGACGAAACCGCAGAGGACAGCTTTCGCAAGAGGTTGCTCGGCGTCATCGCTTTGTTGCGAACGCTAGGACCGCGGGGCAGCGATCCGGCCATGGCCGACTTTGTCGAGGCATCCATCCGAGCCGGGTATGGAGCTCCGATCGGCAAATCCGATACCCTGGCAGCAGGGCTGAAGAAGGCTGTCGATGCCTTGCTTCACACCTTTCCACGCTCGCTCGCTGACGAGGCAGGCAATGCCGCCGCCAAGACTGCTTTCCGCGAGAATTTCCGTGCTCTGAAGCAAGCTCAGCAGCTCCTTGCCGGCAATGGTAAGGACTGGCGGCTATGGCAAAGGCTGCGCGACCTCCGTCTGTCGAAGCGCGGCACTCCGACCCCTGATGGCTACGATGATCTTGCAAATGCGGTCATGCTGGCAGCCAACAGCCTGATTTCTCATCCCGGACCGCTTGAGGATGCGGTCTCGCATGCGCGCGCTTTGGTGGAAGGCGCACAGTCGGCGATGACGGACTACGAAATCCGCAAGCGTGAGCTTGGCGTCATCGACTTCAGCGACATGGTCACAAACGCCGCGCGGATCCTCGAGGAAAAGCCAGCCGTGCTTGGCGCCATCATGGACGAGGTCGACTGCGTCATTGTCGACGAGTTCCAGGACACCAACCCGATCCAGTTCACCTTCCTGTGGGCGCTGGCCCGCAAGGCCAAGCGTGCATTGATCGTCGGCGACACCAAGCAGGCGATCATGGGCTTCCAGGGCGCGGATCCACGGCTAACCGTCGCCCTTACTCAGCAGTTTGAAACCAGCCCCCTCGACCGGAACTGGCGTTCCGATCCGCGCATTATGGAGTTCGTAAACGCGCTAAGCCCGTGCCTATTCGGAGACGATTACACCGCGCTCGCCGCGCAGAACGCCGCTGGGCACGACACCGCCCTGGAAGTCATCGAGTTGGCCAACAAACGCGGCGCCCGCTCTGGCGGAAAGCCCCAGCATTTCATCGCTGATCGGCTCCTGTCTTTGCTGACGGATGATCAGGTCACCATCGTCGACAGGCATTCCAAGGCCCTGCGCGATCTGGAGCCGCGGGACGTTGCAATCCTGTGTCCGACGAACGGCCACTGCGCGAGCTACGCGACTGCGCTGCGTGCGCTGGGATTGCCAGTCCGCGTCGCAGAAGGCGGCTGGTGGCAAAGCAAGATCGTCCAGGCTGCGTGCTTTGCTCTCCGCTTTGCCGTCGATCCTGCAGACAATCACGCAGCTATCTGCACTGCCACGCTCGGGCCGGGGGCAACATCTCTCACGGAAGCCCTCGGCGCGCTGGCCCGTGAGGGCCGCCTCGAGACACCCGAGCTAGCGGCTTTGCAGGGACTTTGGCCGGACTCCCTCGCGACGCCCGTGGACAGACTGGTTCACCAGGTGATCCAGGTCGCTGGACTGCGGGACTGGTGCGACCGGCTTGACGACCCAGCTCAGATGAGAGCGGATCTCCTTCGCTTCGAGGCTGAAGCGGCGGCTTTCATGGAGGCACACCGCGATATGCGGGAAGCCTCCGGTTTCTATGGCCAGAGTGCCAATGTTTTCCTTGGCTGGCTCGAGAACAAGGTCGGTTTGAAGGGTGAGGACCTCCGTCCGAATCCCGCCGGCGCCGAGGCCGATGGTATCGAGATAGTGACCTGGCATGCCTCGAAGGGGCGGGAGTGGCCCGTCGTGGTCGTGTGCGGTCTGGATCACAAACTTGACCCGCGCGCCGGAACGTTCAGCACAAAGTTTCCGGGTTTCGACGATCTCGATCATGTGATCGAACGGGCGACACTTGCCTATGCTCCCGATTTTGCCGCTCCAGAGGCGACTGCGCGCTTTCTCCACGAGCTCTATCCCGAGAGTGAAGAAACAGCGCGCCGATTGCTTTACGTCGCTCTGACCCGTGCGCGTGATCGCTTGATCATCGAATGGCCGCAGGATGACGACAAGGTTGAGCCGCCCTTGCCGATCACGGCGCGTCGTCTTTTGAACGACGTCTGTGGCATCAAATTGCAGGGCAATCAGATCACTGTCGGTTCGGCGAACTTCCCGTCGCGCATGACGATCTGTGACAAGGAGATCCCGGCATCGTTCGATACGGAAGCTGGCGTCCGCTTGGCGAGCAACAACCGCGAACCCAGATTTGCCATTGAAAAGCGAGCCGTCGGCCCACTGGTTTCGGTGGTCAGTCCTTCGCAGGCCGTCGCCACCGCGCGGCCGCTGCCTCGTCAAATCGAGACCCGGGAGATTGCCGCAGGTGTCCGGCTCACTGGATCGGATCTCGCCCAGGCAACGGATAAGGGAACTGCAGTCCACGAAGCCTTGCGGATTTTGCTATGCAGGCCAGATCTGCGGGGCAGGGTGAGCCAGCACTGCCGGGTCTCCGACGCTGAGGTCGAGCTTCTCGCGCAACAGGCGCAAGCGCTTCGTCAGACCCTCGCGGAGCTAGGCTATCCGCGCCTGCATATCGAACAGCCAATCGAGCTCGCACTGCCCGACGGAGGAAGTCAGAGCATCATTGTCGATCTCATCGCTGAGGGAGCAGAAGGCTTCATGATCGTGGACCACAAAAGCGGCATGGTTGCTGATCATGTGGCGCGATTTGGAACTTACTGGCCGCAGCTGGCGGCTTACAGCGATGCCGTCGAATTGAAGGCAGGGAAGCTGGTTCAAAGCGCAGCCGTATTCTGGACCGAAACCGGAGAGCTGACTGTGGGGCAGAGGTAAGGTGATGCTCAGGCGTCAAACCAAAGGAGGCAGTGCTTGGTATCCTTCGGCATGACTTAGGCGCGCCTTCAACACGCCGTTTTGGCCGCATGTCCTCGCGACTAAGTCGATTGGCCAGGAGGGCCTGGATTTTCACAGCTGGTGCCAGAGGATTGTCCATTGGGATCTGCCGGCAAGTCCGATTGATCTCGAGCAGCGGGAAGGGCGGATCGTGCGGTATGGTGGTCTCATGGTGCGCCGCCCACTGGGCGCAGAAGTCGGCTACCACGCGCTTGGCTGCGAGAATGACGAAAGATCACCGTGGACTCGGGCTGCGGCGCTGGCGGAAGAACAGTACCCCAATGAAACGGGGCTCTCACCATGGTGGACCTTCAAGAATGCCGACGTTGAGCGTCACTCCTTACTTTGGCCAAAAGCATGGACATCCCGCGGTTTGATCACCTCCAGCGTCAGCGCTTGCTTTACAGACTAGCTTTGGGGCAGGCAAATCAGACGGATTTGGTCAACCATCTAGCTAAAGGCAGCGACCACAAGATTGTTGCCATGAGTAAGCTTGCTCTTGATCTCCGCCCGCGATCCAACGGGTCAGGCGATTGACGAAGGCGCCGGGTTTCGGAGTGTCCAAATGCAGTTTGATGTATGTCGGGAGCGAGCTCTCGCAACCTTAGGCGAGGCGATGGCAAAACTGCGAGATGCGGCTCCGATCGGCGAGGCTGAATTCCAATTCAATCTATCTGATCTCGTCAGTCGCAAAGCCGCAGAGACCATTGTCGATCAGGTGCGAAGCTGCTGTAACGTTCCGTCAAGTGTGATCTACTGTTTCGAACTGGAGGATGTATCAGGGTACACGTCACTCAGGGAGAGTTTCGGCCGTAGGGCTGCCATCTGTGATCAAACCGGCAAACAGCTATGTTACAGCCGACTTCTGAATGGAGACCACCCGAACGCGCTTTATGTTGGAAGCTCAAGATCCTTTACAACTCGGTTCGCACAACACCTCGGACTAACGGGCGGCGCTGGAACGTACTCGATGCGCCTAAACCGATGGGCATCAACGGAGCACTTAGAGGTGAGGACACGGCTTTGGATATTTCCGGCTGGGGTCGACGCTTGGACACTCGAACTTCTGGAGCAGGCTCTTTGGGACACGAGGCGGCCTCTTCTGGGCAAGCGAAGTGGGCGTTAGCTCGATAGGGAATGAAGATCAGACAACAATATGATCACCGGATCGTGCCGTTTTGTCTGTGAAAGGGACTCTCTGCGACGATTTTTTCGTGTAATGGCTTTAGCTTACCTCAATGATTGAAAACCATCGGACAAGCATCACCGATCCCATTCAGATCCCCACAATAAATGCCGGGCTAGGTCGCATCGGGATCAGGGGAGCATGTGTGGACGACCCCTGCGGTGCAAGAGCTTTTGTGAGGCGATGAGCACCGGTCGGGTGCATCCATGTGTTCGGCCTGTTCGTGCAGCACCGCATGGCTGCTGGCCCTGATGAAGTCCGCGGATCGGGTCCCTAATCACGTCATCGCGCTCGAAGCGCTGTGCTCCCCTGGGCTTGTTCGATCCCCGGTCTGACCGGTTTGTCATCACCACTCAGCTGCCCTTACACCACCCTGCCGCCCGCCTCAGCGGACGGCAAGGACAGCGGTCACGCGGCAGCCGCCGCGTAGACCTCCTTACGCGCCATCACCGCCCAAGCGATCCGCGCTGTTTTGTTGGCGAGCCCGACGGTGGCGATCTTTGTGGGCTTGCGCTCGAGGAGCTGAGCCAGCCAAGGTTGTCGACTGGCATCTTTGCGCGCCATCCGCATCACTGCTGTTGCGCCCACCACCAGTAGCTTGCGAAGGTACCCGTCGCCCTGCTTGCTGATGCCGCCGAGCCGCTCCTTCCCGCCAGAACTATGTGGTCGGGGCGTGAGACCCAGCCACGCCGCGAACTGGCGGCCCGACCTGAACAGCAACGGGTCCGGCACGGCCGCAGCGATCGCGGAGGCGGTGATAGGACCGATGCCGGGGATGGTAGCAAGCCGACGGCTTGTGTCATCGGCCCGGTGCCACCCGAGGATCTGAGCCTCAAGCCGATCGATCTCGCTCCCGAGCGATCGCAACTGAGCGCCGACGGTTTGGAGCGCCGATCGCGCATGCGCTGGAAGCGTGTTCTGCTCCTCATGGAGCAGCTTCATCAGCGAACTAACACCACCTGGCCCCTTGCTGGTGACGATGCCATACTCAGCCAGATGTGCTCGCAGGGCGTTGATCAATGCCGTGCGCTGACGGATCAGCAGATCGCGCGTCTTGTGCAACATCAGCACTGCTTGCTGCTCAACGCTCTTCACCGCAACGAACCGCATCGTCGGCCGGGTCACCGCTTCGCAGATCGCCTCGGCATCAGCGTAAGCGGTGTGCTCAGGCCACGGCGGTCCACGGCATCAGCTCGCCGACCGCATTCGCGGGGTGACCGGCAGCAAGC
>NZ_JAPFGX010000079.1:0-1982 GCF_059803575.1 Sphingomonas sp. URJC2 | reverse complement strand
CCCCACCCGGCCTCCCAACGGCAGGTTACGCTATGGGAGGCCGGGTGGGGGTGCGGGCCGGTGCCGTTCTTCCCAACGAACAACTTCCGGTGCCGTCGCTCACAACCAACGACGCCCGATGCCGCGACGGCAACGCCCCCCGGCACGCCCCTCAGAAGCAGTCCGGCAGATCGATCGGTCCCACCGTCTCTCGGTAGCGGGCAATGGCGTAGCGGTCGGTCATGCCGGCGATGAAATCGGCGATGTGGCGCGTCCGCTCCGGCTCGTCGGCGGGCAGCGTCTCGCGCCAGGCCTCGGGCAGCAGCGCCGGATCGGCGGCATAGGCGGCGAACAGGCCGGCGATGATGCGGTTGGCGGCCGCCGCCGCCTCCAGCTGGCGGGGATGGTGGTAGAGATTGGCATACATGAACTGTTTCAGCTCACGTTCCTCGGCCTGCATCGCATGGCTGAAGCCGACCAGCGCCCGCCCCGCCGCGCGGACATCGTCGACGCTCTGCACGCCCGATTCGCGGATGCGGCGGCGCGTCTCGACGATCAGGTCGTTGACCATCAGGCCGATCTGCGAGCGGATCAGCTCGGCACGCAAGCGCCGTTCGCCAATATCGGGATAGCGCGTCTCCGCCTCGCGCCAGCCGCGCGCGACCAGCGGCACCGCCATGATCTGTTCGCGGGTGAGCAGCCCGGCGCGCACCCCGTCGTCAATGTCGTGATTGTCGTAAGCGATGTCGTCGGCCACCGCCGCAACCTGCGCCTCCAGCGACGGCCATTGGTCGAGCGCCAGCGGAAAATCACGGTCGGCCTCGCGCATCGCCCAGCTCGGCTCGGCGACCGGGCCATTGTGCTTGGCCAGCCCCTCCAGCGTTTCCCAGGTCAGGTTCAGGCCGTCGAACCGCGGATAGGGCCGCTCGATCCGCATCAGCACGCGCAGCGTATGCGCGTTGTGATCGAACCCGCCGGCATGGGCGGTCGCCGCCTCCAGCGCCTCTTCCCCGGCATGGCCGAAGGGCGGGTGGCCGATATCGTGCGCAAGGCACAGCGCCTCGGTCAGATCCTCGTTGAGGCCGAGCGCGCGGGCGATGGTGCGGCCGATCTGCGCGACTTCAAGGCTGTGGGTCAGCCGCACGCGGAAATGATCGCCGTCGGGGGCGACGAACACCTGCGTCTTGTGGCGCAGGCGGCGGAACGGGATCGAATGGACGATCCGGTCGCGGTCGCGCTGATAGGCGTCGCGCGGGCCGCGCATCATGTTGGTATGTTCGTCGAACTGCCGCCCCCGGCTGCGCGCGGGATCGCAGGCCCAGCTGCTATGCCCCCTCATTTCGCCCCCAGCTTGCGCACATCGGCCCCGGCCGGGCTGTCCCACTGGAACGCGCCGACGCCCGATTTGCGCAGCGTGCGGACGAAATCCTGCGCCTCATCGTCGCTCTTGAACGGGCCGACGAGCAGCCGGCCGGGCGCGAGCGAGGCCTGACGCCCCTTGAGCGCAGCGGGCGCCTGACCGGTCAGCCGCTTCCATTCCTTGGGCATGTCGGCGCGGTTGGCCCCGCCCGCCACCTGCACCCAGATGCGCGGCGGTGCCTTGGGTTCGGGCTTTTTGCGCGCCTCGGCCTTTTTCGGATCGGGCTTTTTGGGGTCCGGCTTTTTCGGATCGGGTTTTTTGGGATCGGGCTTCTTCGCCTCTGCCTGTGCCGACTGGACGGCGCTGCCATCGGGCCGCGCCACGGCCTCGGCGGTCGGCTCGGCACGCCGGATGCCGACGCCCAGCGGACGATCGCGGTCGGCACGCGCGGCGGCGCGGATATCGGCCATGATCGCGTCCAGATCGCCGCGCCGTGCCGCCGGCAGCGCGGCCGGCGCACGGGCGGCCGGCGACATGGCGGGATCGATCGCATCGCCCGCCAGCATCGCCGGGGGCGGCGGTGGCGGCGGCGCGGGCGCGGGGACAGGCGCGGGGGCGGGCTGGGGCTGGGGCTGGGCACCCC
>NZ_JAPFGX010000078.1:0-2331 GCF_059803575.1 Sphingomonas sp. URJC2 | reverse complement strand
TGGGAAGAGCGGCACCGGCCCGCACCCCCACCCGGCCTCCCAACGGCAGGATACACTGTGGGAGGCCGGGTGGGGGTGCGGGCCGGTGCCGCCCTCGCGCCGACAGGCGCGCACAAAGAACGCGCACCCCCCGCTCAGTCGAGCCTGGCGAGGAAGTTCTCGGCCTGGGCGATCAGCGCCCGCTGGCGGTCCGGGGCCATCCGGTCCCAGCTGCGATAGGGCATGGCGAGGCGCGGATTGCCGCCCAGCACCGGCCGGTTGCGGTCGAGGAAATGCCAGTAAAGGCTGTTGAACGGGCAGGCATCCGGCCCGGTCTTGACCGCCACCTTGTACCGGCAGCCGCCGCAATAATCCGACATGCGGTCGATATAGGCCCCCGACGCGGCATAGGGCTTGGACGCAAGCACGCCGCCATCGGCAAACTGGCTCATCCCCAGCGTGTTGGGCAGTTCGACCCATTCATAGGCATCGGCATAGACCGCCAGATACCATTCATGCACCGCCACCGGGTCCGCGCCGATCAGCAGCGCGAAGTTTCCCGTGACCATCAGCCGCTGGATGTGATGCGCATAAGCAAGGTCGAGCGTCTGGCCGATCGCCTCGGCCAGGCAGCGCATGTCGGTCCGCCCGGTCCAGTAGAAACCGGGCAGCGGCCGCGTCGCGCCCAGCGCGTTGCGCTGCGCATAATCAGGGCCTGCCCACCAATAGATGCCGCGCACATATTCGCGCCAGCCGATCACCTGGCGGATAAAGCCCTCGGCGGCGTTGAGCGGCGCGCGCCCGGCACGATATTCGGCCTCGACCGCGCGGCACAACTCCAGCGGGTCGAGCAGCCCGGCATTGAGATAGGGGCTGAGCACCGCGTGCCACAGATAGGGCCGCCCGGCGAGCATCGCGTCCTGATAGTCGCCGAACCGGGGCAGCGCCTCGGCCAGAAAACGCGACTGCGCGGCCAGCGCCCCGGCGCGCGTGACCGCAAAGGCAAAGCGGTCGAGCCGCCCCGGATGATCGGCAAAGCGCGCCGCGACCAGCGCCAGCACCTCGGCGGTGATCTGATCGGGCTGCTCGGCATGGGGGGTGGGCACGAACAGATCGGCGGTGGCGGGCTTGCGATTGTCGTGATCGTAATTCCACTGCCCGCCCTCGGGCGCGTCGCCATCCATCAGCAGCCCGGTCTGGCGGCGCATGTCGCGGTAGAAATATTCCATCCGCAGCTGCTTGCGCCCATCGGCCCAGCGCGCGAACGTCGCCGGCGAACAGATGAACCGGTCATCGCCGCGAATCTCGACCGGCAGGCCGAACAGCGTTTCCCACGCCTCGATCATCGCCTGCACCCGCCATTCGCCGGCATGGGTGACGATGATTCGCGCGGGCGCATGGCGGGCAATGGCGCGCGCGACCTCGCCGGTCAGGCTGCCGCTGTTGTCGGGATCGTCGAGGCGAACATAATCGACGCGCCAGCCGGCGGCGCGCAGCGCCTCGGCATGATGGCGCATCGCCGACAGGATGAAGGCGATCTTGGCCTTGTGGTGGCGGACATAGACGGCCTCGCCCGCCACCTCCATCATCAGCACGACCGCATCGGCCGGGTCGACGCCACGCAGCGCCGACAGCCCGGCCGACAGCTGGTCGCCAATCACGGGAACCAGAATCGTCATGGAAGCGGTCCCCGGCCCAAGCGCCTCACTTGGGCGCGAGCACCATCAGCATCTGCCGGCCTTCCATGCGCGGATGCGCCTCGACCTTGGCGATTTCGGTGACATCGCCCTGCACGCGCTGGAGCAGGATCATGCCGAGCTGGCCATGGCTGAGTTCGCGGCCGCGAAAGCGCAGCGTGACCTTCACCTTGTCGCCGTCACCGATGAACTCGATGATCTTCTTCATCTTCGTATCATAATCATGATCGTCGATGTTCGGACGCATTTTGATCTCTTTGATCTCCTGCGTCTTCTGCGACTTGCGGGCGAGGTTCGCCTTTTTCTGCGCCTCGTACTTGAACTTGCCGACATCGAGGAATTTGGCGACGGGCGGGTCGGCGTTGGGCGACACCTCGACCAGATCGAGCCCGACGCTCTGCGCCTGCTCCATCGCCTCGCGCGTGTACATCACGCCGAGATTCTCGCCATTCTCATCAATCACCCGCACCTTGGGCGACTGGATGAACTCATTGTACCGCGGACCATTCATCGGCGGGGGCGCCATCGGACGCCGCATCATGGGAGGACGTATAGAGCTTCTCCTGTTGAGCAATCGAACTGCCCCAACCTAATGGTTCGGGGCGTGCATTGAAAGCGGCTTTACCGGGCCGGGGTGTTGTTTGTGGCGGGCCGG
>NZ_JAPFGX010000077.1:0-2338 GCF_059803575.1 Sphingomonas sp. URJC2 | reverse complement strand
GTGCTGGCCGGCGGGCGCGCAGCCGCTGCCGGGGCGGCGGGCGTGCGCGCGACCGGCGCTTCGGGTAACGCCGTCAGGTCGAGCGCTCCCTTGGGGTCCGCGCCCTCGCTGGTCTGGAACGCGGCCTCACCCTTGCCCTCGACCTCCATGCCGCCCGGATCGGCGGGGCGGACCTTATAGGGGCCGGCAGGGGCCGCGATCAGCTCGCCCGCGCCGCCGGGCGCGACCGGGCGGGTCTGCCACCACCAGACCCCGCCGACAACTGCGGCGACCGCGACCAGCCCGGCGATGAGCAGCGCGGCGATGCGGCCAAGGCCGGGCCGGGCGAGATCATCCTCGTCATCGACCGCCTCCAGCCAGGGGAGCCGGTCCTCGTCGCGCAGCAGATAGCCGTCCCGGTCGAAATCGCCCATCACTGCATCTCCTCGGCAGCCGCGACCCCCATCACCGCCAGGCCGTTGCGGATCACCTGCCCGACGCCGTGGATCAGGTCGAGCCGCGCGGCGGTCAGCGCATCATTGCCGGCGACGATCACGCGCCGTTCCGGCCGGTCGTTGCCGGCGTTGAAATAGGCATGGAAGGCGGCGGCGAGATCATAGAGGAAGAACGCGATCCGGTGCGGCTCGCGCGCGACCGCCGCCCCCTCGACGATGCGCGGAAACTGGGCGGCGAGCTTGACCAGCGCCATATCCTCGGCGTCGAGCAGCGCCCGGTCGGCCGCGCCCGACGCCACCCCCGCCTCGGCGGCGCGGCGGCCGATCGAGCAGATGCGCGCATGGGCATATTGGACATAGAAAACCGGATTGTCCTTCGACGCTTCGACCACCTTGGCAAAGTCGAAATCCATCTGCGCATCGGCCTTGCGGGTGAGCATCGAGAAGCGGACGACATCGCGCCCGACCTCGCGCACCACATCGGCGAGCGTGACGAAATTGCCCGCGCGCTTGGACATCTTGACCGGTTCGCCCGCGCGCAGCAGCCGCACCATCTGGATCAGCTTGACGTCGAACTGCACCCGGTCCTCGGTCAGCGCGGCGACCGCCGCCTTGATCCGCTTGACCGTGCCGGCATGGTCCGCGCCCCAGATGTCGATCATCGCATCGACATTCTCGGCCTTCTGGAAATGATAGGCCATGTCGGCGCCGAAATAGGTCCATTGCCCGGTCGATTTGCGGATCGGCCGGTCCTGATCGTCGCCGAACCGGGTCGAGCGGAACAGCGGCAGCTCGACCGGCTCCCAATCCTCGGGCGTCTCGCCCTTGGGCGCCTCGAGCACCCCGTCATAGACAAGGTCGCGCGCGCGCAGCCACGCCTCGGCCGCCTCGGGCTTGCCCGCCGCCTGCAACTCGGCTTCGGACGAGAACACGTCGTGATGGATGCCGAGCAGCGCCAGATCGGCGCGGATCATGTCCATCATCGCCGCGACGGCACGGGTGCGGAACAGCGCCAGCCAGTCCGCCTCGGGCGCGGCGCGGTAACGATCGCCGAACTCGGCGGCGAGCGCCGCGCCGACGGGCTTCAGATAATCGCCCGGATAAAGGCCCTCGGGAATGTCGCCGACCGCCTCGCCCAGCGCCTCGCGGTAGCGCAGATGCGCGGACCGGGCGAGCACATCGACCTGGCCGCCGGCATCGTTGACATAATATTCGCGGATCACCCGGTGGCCGGCAAACTCGAGCAGGCTTGCCAGCGCATCGCCGACCACCGCGCCCCGGCAATGGCCCATATGCATCGGCCCGGTCGGGTTGGCGGACACATATTCGACATTGACGCGCCGCCCGCCGCCCAGATCCGACCGGCCATAATCGGTCGCCAGCCGGTGGATCGCCGCCAGCTCGTCGCGCCAGACGGCGTCGATCAGGCGCAGATTGATGAAGCCCGGCCCGGCAATCTCGACCGCCGCCACCTCGGGCAGCGCGGCCAGCCGGTCGACGATCAGCTGCGCCAGCGCGCGCGGATTGGTGCCGGCGGGCTTGGCCAGCACCATCGCGGCGTTGATCGCCAGATCGCCATGCGCGGGATCGCGCGGGGCCTCGACCGCCACGCCCGATCGCCCCAGCCCCGCCGGCAGCTGGCCGTCGCGGGTCAGCTGGTCGAGAATGTCATGGGTGATGGCGGTGAAACGGGCAAAGATGGTCAAGGCGTTCATCCGTGATGACTGGGATGGCCGCCCAATATCGAACCGGTCCCGCGCGCACCAGCCCCCGCTTTTTGCTGCGCGCCTCTCGGCGCGGGGGGCGGGGTTGTTTGTGCCGCGCCTCGCGGCGCGGGGGCGGCACCGGCCCGCACCCCCACCCGGCCTCCCAACGGCAGGTTACGCTATGGGAGGCCGGGTGGG
>NZ_JAPFGX010000076.1:0-2405 GCF_059803575.1 Sphingomonas sp. URJC2 | reverse complement strand
GTAAGCGGTGTGCTCAGGCCACGGCGGTCCACGGCATCAGCTCGCCGACCGCATTCGCGGGGTGACCGGCAGCAAGCTTGGTCAGCGTCTCGGTCAGCCAGGCATGGGGGTTGATGCCGGAGATCTTGCAGTTCTCGATCAGCGTGGCGATGACCGCCCAGTTGTCGCCGCCCTCGTCGGAGCCGGCAAACAGGGCATTCTTGCGATTGAGGGCCAGCGGCCGGATCGACCGCTCGACGGTGTTGGAATCCAGCTCGATGCGGCCGTCGTCGAGGAACAGCGACAGCCCGGCCCAGCGGGTCAGCGCGTAGCGGATGGCGTCGGCGAGCTTGCTCTTGGCGCTGACCTGACGGAGCCGCGCCTCGAGGTAGACGTGCAGGTCATCGACGATGACCCGGGCCTGTTCGGCGCGCATGGCGCGGCGCTCCTCGGCCGAGGTGCCGCGTATCTGATCCTCGATCGCGTAGAGCATGGCGATCCGGCGCAGCACCTCGGTGGCAACCGGCGAGCTGTCTGCCAGCTCGTAGAATTTACGCCGCACGTGCGCCCAGCAGAAAGCCAGGCTCACCTGCTGCCGGCGCTTGGCCAAGGCGGCATAGCCGCCAAAGCCATCGACCTGCAGAACGCCGACGAAGTCACCGAGATGGGCTTCGGCCCGCTCGCCCTTGCGGTCAGCGGCATAGACATAGGCCACCATCGGCGGATCTTCGCCGCCCCATGGTCGATCGTCCCGGGCATAGGCCCAGAGCTGGCCCGTCTTGGTCCGCCCGCGGCCGGGATCGAGCACCGGCGCCGTGGTCTCGTCGGCAAACAGCCGCTCGGATCGTCGCAATCGCTCGAGGATGTGATCGCGCAAGGGGCGCAGGTACCAGGCGGCCCGGCCGACCCAGTCCGCCAGGGTGGATCGGTCGAGCTGGATACCTTGCCGTGCGTAGATCTGGGCCTGACGGTATAGCGGCAGGTGATCGGCGTACTTGGCGACCAGGACCTGCGCGATCAGCGCCTCGGTGGGAATGCCGCCCTCGACGATCCGCGCCGGAGCCGGTGCCTGGACGATCGCGCCCTCGCACGAGCGGCAGCCATAGCGCGGGCGGCGAGTGACCAGCACGCGGAAGGTGGTCGGCACGACGTCGAGCCGCTCGACCACGTCCTCACCGATCTGGTGGAGCGCGCCGCCACAGCAGGGGCAGGCCTTATCCTCGACATCGACGACCTGTTCGGTCCGCTCCAGGTGGGCAGGCAGCGAGCCGCGGTTGACCTTGCGCGGGCGATCCGCAGACGCCTTGCATCCCTTGGCCACGGCATGCTGAGCCTCAGCCAGAGCTGTCTCGACCTCCTCCAGGGCAAGCTCGAACTGATCGGGATCGAGCTGCTCGGATCTGCGGCCGAACCGGTGCCGCTGCAGGGCCTCGATGATCGCCTTCAGGCGCTCGACCTCAGCCTGGAAAACCTTCAGCGCATCAAGCTCGCGGGCCTGCTCAAGGACAAGCGCGCGGAGCGCTTCGACGTCGCTGGGAAGGTCCGCTTCCATGAGCATGGCAGCAGTGAATCAGCAGGTGGAACCCCCGTCAACCGGCAATCTGCGGGGCGATCGGGCGGCGTCCGCCGTGCACCCGGCGCCAGTCCAGACCCTCGAGCAAGGCGCCCAACTGCGCCGCCGTCAGACGCATCACGCCGTCCCGGATCGCCGGCCACTTGAACCCGCCGGACTCCAGCCTCTTGGCCATCAGGCATAGCCCGGTGCCATCCCACCAGACGAGCTTGATCCGGTCGCTGCGCTTGGCCCGGAACACATAGATCACGCCGGAATAGGGATCGCCGCCGTACTCCGCGCCGACCAGCGCAGCCAGCGCATCGGGTCCCTTGCGGAAATCCACTGGGCGCGTGGCGACCATGACCTTCGCACCTGGACCGATCCCAATCATCAGCTGGCTCCCGCCTGCAGGGCTTGAATGATCGCCACGGCCAGATCGGTCCTGACGGCCTGTCCTATCCGGACCACGGCACCACTAACTTCGACCTCAATGCTATCGCCCGAGCTCGGCGGTGAGCCCCCCACGACCGGCACAAACATGGGCTCGTCGCGTGGCGGAAGCTTGGCGGCTTCCATCGCGTAACGCAGCTCCCTGCGCCACGTGTACAACAGCGCCGTGCTGATCTCCCGCTCGCGAGCAAAGGCCGCGACGTTATCGCAGCGCTCCATCTCGGCGACCAGCTCCAGCTTCTGCTCAACCGTCCAGACGCGGCGCCGACCTGACAGTCGGCCAAGGACCTCGACCCGCCCAGTAGGCTTCAGAGGCACTCCAATGTGGGTGTCCAATGCGGTCGTAACGCGGTGCTCGTCCATCCCCGCACTTCAACCACCGCCCCCGAGCCAAGCAAGGTGCCGTCAGAACACCGCTTAC
>NZ_JAPFGX010000075.1:0-2598 GCF_059803575.1 Sphingomonas sp. URJC2 | reverse complement strand
TAAAACCCAACAACAGACGAGGCCCGCACTCCGCTAATTTACGCCGCGACCTGTGCCAAATGTTCTGACGACGGACAGACCTGACGCGGCGCGCCAATCTGCAGATTCGCGGCGTTGCCCAAGATCGCTGGCCCTTGCTGATCCAAAGGCTGATTGCGCTGGAATTAGTGCAGCCCGAGCCTGCACTCGAAGCGCGGCGCAACGTCCTTGTCGCGCCCGACTGGCAGGAGAACGACGACACCCACCGCATCGCCAACGCCCTGCTGGCCCGGATAGGCGAATGGCCCGATCTTCCCGGCAAGGTCGGGTTCGTCATCGATGCCGGCCCTGCCGCTGTGCTGACCGGCGCATCCGGCGATTTCCGTGTCGAACGCGGCACGGACGGCAGCCTCATCCTTCGCGCCGATGGTTGCCTCACCGGATCAAGCCTGTCTCCAGGCACGGAAGCGGACGCCCTGATCGCTCTCGCTCACTGGTTCGCCGCGAGCGGCGCCGCCGCAGCCGGGCGCATGGCCCGTTGGGATGCGGAACTTCCCGCATGGGCAAAAGGTGCGATCGCGCCTGCAATGGCTGAACCGGGCCATGTGCTTGGCACCGGACATCATCCATCGATCGCGCTGGCGTTCGGGCTGATAGAGGCTTCGGAGCTCGCCATCCTGCTCGAATCCGGTTCTGCTTCTGGACTGCGAACAACACCGTGGCGGCGGCTGTTGATCGAGGGGGCGGCGGCTGCCCGGACCCACCCGTCCACCGGCGCTAAACCTGATCCGCTGCCCCATGTGGAAGCCTGCCCGGGCGCACCATTGTGCGCACAGGCGACGGTTGAAACCCGTGCGCTTGCGCGCCGACTTGCGCCCTATGTCTCGGGACGGCTGCACGTTTCGGGTTGTGCCAAAGGCTGCGCCTGCTCGCAGGTGGCCGATGTCACGCTGACCGGACGCAACGGCAGGTTCGATCTGGTCCTTGCTGGCAAAGCCGGATCGCCTCCGTCCCGCTCCGGCTTGAGCGCCAGCGAAATCCTCGCGCATTTTGGAGCCGTCTGATGCCCCATGTCTATGAAACCGACGGGGCAGCGATCTATCGCCAGTCGTTTGCCACGATCCGCGCCGAAGCCGATCTCTCCCCTTTCGCGCCAGGCGAAGAGCAGGTGGCAGTGCGGATGATCCATGCGGCCGGGATGGTCGGACTTGCAGCGCATATCCGGTTCTCGTCGGGATTTGCCGATGCGGCACGCGCTGCGCTGGCCGGCGGCGCGCCGATACTGTGCGATGCGCGGATGGTGTCTGAAGGGATCACCCGCGCCCGGCTTCCCGGGAGCAACGCAATCATCTGCACGCTGCAAGATCCTGCGGTGCCTGACCTTGCACGCAAGATCGGCAACACCCGATCCGCTGCCGCGCTGGAACTGTGGCGGCCCATTCTGGCGGGTGCGGTCGTGGCGATCGGCAATGCACCAACCGCGCTGTTTCATCTGCTGAACATGCTGGAAGACCCCGCCTGCCCACGCCCTGCGGCGATCATCGGCTGTCCGGTGGGCTTCGTGGGAGCAGCTGAATCCAAGGCTGCCCTCTGGGCCGCTCCTCCTGCACCCTGCTGCGTCGTCGAGGGCCGCCTTGGCGGCAGTGCCATCACCGTGGCGGCCATCAACGCGCTGGCGAGTACGGCCGAATGAACGCCGGCACGAACATCGGCACCATTCACGGTGTCGGGCTTGGTCCGGGTGCGGCAGACCTGCTGAGCGTGCGCGCCGACCGGCTTGTACGCACGGCGCACCACGTCGCCTATTTCCGCAAGGCTGGGCGGCCCGGCCAGGCAAGGCGCATCGTGGAAGGGATGCTCCGCGCTGACGTGATCGAGTTTCCGATGGAATATCCGGTAACCACCGAAATCCCGGTATCCGATCCTCGCTACAATGCCTGCCTGTCGGCGTTCTACACGCACTGTTCGGAGCGGCTTGCAGCGATTTCGCAGCAGGGTGAGGACGTCGTCGTGCTGTGTGAGGGCGACCCGTTCTTCTACGGCTCCTTCATGCACCTCCATGCCCGCCTTTCAGGCCGCATACCGGTGGAAGTCGTCCCTGGCATCACGGGCATGTCTGGCGCCTGGACCGCGACGGACCTGCCGATCACCTGGGGCGATGATGTGATGACCGTGGTCATGGCCACGCTGCCGGAAGCCGAGCTTGCCCGCCGGATCCGCGAGACTGACGCGCTGGTGGTGATGAAGATCGGTCGGAACCTGCCCAAGCTTCGCCGCGCCGTGGCAGCCGCCGGGCGCATGGATGCGGCATGGCTGGTCGAACACGCAGCGATGCCCGGACAGCGCGTCACCATGCTGGCCGAGGCTGAGGCGGTGACCCCCTATTTCTCGATCCTGCTGATCCATGGTCAGGGGAGGCGACCATGACCGGGGAAAAGGACAAGGGTTGGCTAGCAATCGCCGGTCTGGGACCAGGAGACGAGGCACTCGTCACACCCGAAGTCACCGCCGCGCTGGCCGGGGCTACGGACGTGATCGGGTAGGCTCTGTTGCAAACTCTGACACGGTTTCCAAGATTGGGCTCATGTACTGTCAAGGTCAGTTGCGATGAACGATTTC
>NZ_JAPFGX010000074.1:0-3113 GCF_059803575.1 Sphingomonas sp. URJC2 | reverse complement strand
CCCCCCCCCCACCAGCCCGGCAAGCACCCCGGCGACGAGGAACATCGCCCCGCCGCCATAATCGCCGATCAGGTTGAGCGGCGGCGGCGGCACCTCGCCCGCCCGGCCGATCGCGTGGAGCGCGCCGGTCAGCGAGATGTAATTGAGATCATGGCCCGCGCGCGGGGCCATCGGGCCATGCTGGCCCCAGCCGGTCATCCGGCCATAGACGAGCCGGGGATTGACGGCATGCACCGCCTCCGGCCCCAGACCGAGCCTTTCCATCACCCCGGGGCGAAACCCTTCGACGAGCGCATCGGCGCGGCTGAGCAGATCGAGCGCCGCCGCGCGCCCGGCATCGGATTTCAGGTCGACGCCGACAATCGTCCGCCCGCGATCGAGCACCGGCGCGCCGGGATCCTGGCTGCCCGGCCGGCCGAGCCGGACAATGTCCGCGCCCATATCGGCCAGGATCATCGCAGCGAGCGGCACCGGGCCGATGCCTTCGAACTCGACGATGCGGACACCGCTGAGCGGGCCTGAGCGCGCGCCGGGGTCGGCCGCAGCTGATGGTTGCGGGGCGGCGGCCTGTGCGGCGGTGCCGGGGTGATCGCCGCTTTGCGGCTGTTTATCCTCTCCGTTCATGGCCGCAAGGCTCGGCCAAAGTTGACGTTTTCGTCAAGAGGAAGCTTACGGAAACGTCAATCGTCGCGCGGCGGCGTGCGGCGCGCATCTTCCCGCGCCGCCTCCGCCTCTTCGCGGGCGCGTTGGCGCTCGGCGCGGCGGCGTTCGCGGGCGATCTCCTCTTCCTCCTTGCGAATCGCGCGGCCGCGATTGCGGTCGGCCTCGTCCTGGCTGGTGGTCAGCACATCGACGGTCTTGCTCACCGCCTTGACCGGCAGGGTCGCGGCGTCAATCGCCGCCCGGGCCAGACATCCGCCCAGCAGCGCCGGCAGCGCCAGCATGACCAGCATCCGCGCCCCGTTATGCCCCTGCATCACGCTCTCCCTCCGGTTCCGGCAAATCCCTTGCTCCGGGCCGGCCGGCGCGCGGAGCAGCCGGGTGATTCAACCCGGCCCGGAAATGCTCTAGACCTGTGCGCCCGGCCCCGCGCCGGGACAAGGGGAGAAAAGCCTGATCATGCGCCGTCCGTCATCGCCGTCCACCCGCCGCGCCCTCCGCGCCGCCGCCACCCTGATCCTCGCCGCGCCGGTTCTGGCCCCCGCGACGGCATCCGCACAGGCTCAGGCTCAGGCTCAGGCCGGGGCCACGACCACGCCGTCCGCGCGCCTCAAGGCGGTGATCGACGCGCACTGGGCCTGGTATCTGTCGCGCAACCCCGAACAGGCGACCGCGCTTGGCGTGCGCGACCATGATGACCGGCTGTCCGACATCAGCCTCGCCGCCGCCGATGCCGATGCAGCGACCGCGCAGCGCTTCGCCGATCAGCTGGCCGCCATCGCCGATGCCGGGCTGACGCCCGCCGAACGCGTCAACAAGCGCATCCTCGCCCGGCTGCTCGCCGAACAGGTGGAGGCCAATCGCTATGGCCAGCGCCAGATGCTGTTCACCAGCTATTATGGCTGGCATCAGGGCTTTGCCGGCATGGCCGACAACCTGCCCTTTGCCGCCGCCGCCGATTATCGCAGCTATCTGACGCGGCTCGCCCAATATCCCAAACTCAACAGCGATGCGCTGGCGATCACGCGCGCCGCGGTCGAGCAGGGGTTCGTCCAGCCCTGCGATGCGATTCGCGGTTATGAAAAGACGATCATCGGCGTCATCGCCCCCTCGCCCGCCCAATCGCGTTTCTTCCAGCCCTTCACCCGCCCCCGGCCGCGCGACCTGTCGGATGCGGACTGGGCGAAGATGCAGGATGAGGCGAAGCGGCTGATCACGACCGTGGTCGAGCCGGAATATCGCCGCTTCCACGATTATTTCGTCCGCGATTATCTGCCGCGCTGCCGCACCACCGTCGGCGCGTCGGCGATGCCGGGCGGGGCCGAATGGTATGCGTTCCGCGCCCGTCAGGCGACGACGACCGACCGGACGCCGGAGGAGATCCACAGCCTCGGGCTGGCCGAGGTCGCGCGCATCCGGGCCGAGATGGAACAGGTCGCCCGCGCCGCCGGCTTTGCCAGCCGCGAAGCCTTTATCGCCGATCTACGCACCAATCCGCGCCATTATGCGACGACGCCCGACGCGCTGCTCGCCGCCGCCGCGGTCGAGGCCAAGCGCATCGACGGGCTGCTGCCGCGCTATTTCGGCCGGCTGCCGCGGCTGAGCTATGGCATCAAGCCGATCCCGGCCGAAATCGCCGAGGGGACGACGACCGCCTATTACAATCCCGGATCGCCGGCCGCGGGGATTTCGGGCACCTATTTCGTCAACACCTCGAAACTGCCGCAGCGCCCGCTCTGGGAGCTGCCGGCACTGACCGCGCATGAATCGGTGCCGGGCCATCATTTCCAGGTCGCGCTGCAACAGGAGCTGGAGCTGCCCGAGTTTCGCCGCCATCAGGCAGGCTTCACCGCCTTTGTCGAAGGCTGGGCGCTCTATACCGAGCGGCTGGGCATCGAAATGGGGCTGTACGACACGCCCGAAAAGCAGATGGGCCGGCTGTCCTATGAAATGTGGCGGGCGTGCCGGCTGGTCGTCGACACCGGCATCCATGCCAAGGGCTGGACCAAGGCGCAGGCGGTCGCGTTCATGAAAGACAACAGCGCGCTGACCGACGCCAATATCGATGCCGAGGTCAATCGCTACATCAGCTGGCCGGGACAGGCGCTCGGCTACAAGATGGGCGAGCTCCGCATCCGCGAGCTGCGCGCCCGCGCCGAAGCCGCACTCGGCCCGCGTTTCGACATCAAGCGGTTCCACGACGCCGTGCTGGGCGACGGCCCGGTGCCGCTCGACCTGCTGGACACGCAGATCGACGCCTGGATCGCAGCGGAAAAGCAGCGGGGATAAGGCGGAGAGAGGATACCCCCGCGCCGGGCCGCGCGGGGGTATTTTTTGTGCCGCGCCTCACGGCGCGGGGGCGGCACCGGGGTTTGTCTGTTGCGCGCCTCACGGCGCGGGGGCGGCACCGGCCCGCACCCCCACCCGGCCTCCCAACGGCAGGATACACTGTG
>NZ_JAPFGX010000073.1:0-4052 GCF_059803575.1 Sphingomonas sp. URJC2 | reverse complement strand
GCGTGATCGATCACGCCGGGCGCGCGGCCGTGCAGCACGCACAGATAATGGGCAGCATCGGCCAGGTTGCGCGTCGCCTCGCGCCCGTCGCGCAGCTGCGGCGACTGGGCATAGGGGTGCCCGCCGGTGCCATCGGCCTCGACCAGCGAGACCAGCATGTCCGCGATCCCGCCGCTCAGAGCCGTCTCGATCGCCTGGTTCGTCATGTGCGTCCGGTCCTCATCGGCGGGATGCCGCCCCGCCACGGCCGTCCGGTCTAGCGCAAGGGCGTAAAGAGCCGGTTTATGCGCACCTCCCGGCCCGCCGCGCGGCGCTGCCTCTTGACGTTTACGTAAATGCTGGTTTGATAGCGCACATGGCCAGCCACTCCGCAACCGCCGCTCAGGACATCGCTCAAGGTGCAGCGCAGGGCGCGACCCAGCCGCATCCCGCGACCGTCGACACGCCTGACAGCCAGAACCGGCTGAACTACAGCATCACCGATCTGTCGGAAGAGTTCGACGTCACCCCGCGCGCGCTGCGCTTCTACGAGGAAGAGGGGCTGATCTCCCCGATCAGGCGCGGCACCACGCGCATCTATACCAAGCGCGATCGGGCGCGGCTGGCGTGGATCCTGCGCGCCAAGCGCACCGGCTTCAGCCTGGCCGAGATCCGCGAGATGATCGATCTCTACGATCTGGGCGACGGCCGTCATATGCAGCGCCGCGTGACCATCGAGAAATGCAATGAGCGGATCGAACTGCTCAAACGACAACGGCTCGACATCGACGCGCAGATCGACGAGCTGGCCCGCTTCGTCCAGCGGGTCGAGGAGGTCGACCGCGCCAGCACCGGCTGACCGCGCCGCGCCGGGGCCGCTCACCAATGCGTCCGCCCCTCGCCCGCGATCGTTTCGTAACCTATGATGGACGTGATCCGGACGGATCGGGCGGGAACGCCTGTGGCGGCTGGCAATGGCCCCCGGCCACCGCTCCCCGATCCGGCCGCAAGGACAGGAGAGAGTGACCATGCCGACCTACACCGCCCCGGTGCGCGACACGCGCTTCGTGCTCGACCATGTGATCGGGCTTGATCGCTACGCCAATCTGCCGGGTTTCGAAGGCGCGACGCCCGACACCGTCGATGCGGTGCTCAACGAAGGCGGCCGGTTCGTCGCCGAGGTGCTGTTCCCGCTCAACCAGATCGGCGACCGCGAAGGCTGCACCCGCCACGCCGATGGCAGCGTGACCACGCCGACCGGGTTCAAACAGGCCTATGCCCAGTTTGTCGAGGCCGGCTGGCCGACGCTGTCGGGGCCGACCGAATATGGCGGGCAGGGGCTGCCCCATGTCGTGATGACGGCGTTCGAGGAATATCTCGCCTCGGCCAACATGGCGTTCCAGATGTATCCGGGGCTGACGGCGGGCGCGACCGCGGCGATCCTCGCCAAGGGGTCGGAGGAGCAGAAGGCGCTTTATTGCCCGAAGATGATTTCGGGCGAATGGGGCGGCACGATGAACCTGACCGAGCCGCAGTGCGGCACCGATCTCGGCCTCATCAAGACCAAGGCCGAGCCGCAGGCCGATGGCAGCTACAAGATCACCGGCACCAAGATCTTCATTTCGGCCGGCGAGCATGACCTGACCGACAACATCATCCATCTGGTGCTGGCCAAGGTCACGGGCGCGCCCGACAATGTGAAGGGCATCAGCCTGTTCATCGTCCCCAAGGTGATCGTCAATCCCGACGGGTCGCTGGGCGCGCGCAACGCGGTCAGCTGCGGCTCGATCGAACACAAGATGGGCATTCACGGCAACGCCACCTGCGTCATGAACTATGACGGCGCGACCGGCTATCTGGTCGGCGAGGAAAACAAGGGGCTGGCGGCGATGTTCATCATGATGAACGCCGCGCGGCTGGGCGTCGGCCTGCAGGGGCTGGGCATTGGCGAGGTCGCCTATCAGAATGCCGTCGCCTATGCCGGCGACCGGCGGCAGGGCCGTGCGCTCACCGGCCCGGCCGAGCCGGAGGCCAAGGCCGACACGCTGTTCGTCCACCCCGATGTGCGCCGGATGCTGATGGAGGCCAAGGCGTTCAACGAAGGGCTGCGCGCGCTGTGCCTGTGGGGGGCGCTGCTCGTCGATCTCAGCCACAAGGCGCAGACCGAGGAGGAACGCGCCGAGGCCGATACGCTGATCAGCCTGCTGACCCCGGTCATCAAGGGCTTTGGCACCGACATGGGCTATCGGATCGCAACCGATGCCCAGCAGGTCTATGGCGGCCATGGCTATATCGAGGAATGGGGCATGGAGCAGTATGTGCGCGATGCCCGGATCGCCATGATCTATGAAGGCACCAATGGCGTGCAGGCGATGGACCTTGTCGGCCGCAAGCTGCCGGCCAAGGGCGGGGCCGCGATCCAGGCGTTTTTCGCGCTGGTCGAACAGGAAATCGCCGCCGCGCGTGCTGGCCAGCTCACGGCCGAGGCGGACAAGCTTGCCGCCGCGCTCGATGTGCTCAAGGCGTCGACCATGTGGCTGATGCAGAACGGTTTTGCCAATCCCAACAATGCCGGGGCGGCGGCCGTGCCCTATATGCATCTGATGGGGCTGGTGACGTTGGGCATGCTGTGGCTGCGCATGGCGGGCGCGGCGCGCCGGCTGCTCGATGCCGGTGAGGGCGACCGGGCGTTTCTGGAAACCAAGCTGGTCACCGCGCGCTTCTTCGTCGACCGCATCCTGCCGCGCGTCCATGGCCTGCGCGGCGAGCTGGAAGGCGGCGCGGACACGGTGATGGCGCTCGCGCCCGAAGCGTTCGCCGTCGCGGCCTGACCGGAAAAAAGAGGGGGCCGGGCATCGGCCCGACCCCCTTTTCCGGTGTTTTTGGGGGCAGCGGTGCCGCTCAGGCGGCGATGCGCTCCCGCGCCGCCACCAGCGTCAGCCGCGCGACCTCTTCGGACGAAGCCGGGTTCTGCCCGGTCACCAGCTGGCCGTCGCGCACCGCATGGGGGGCGAAATCGGGCGCGCCGCTGAACCGCCCGCCCAGCTGCTGCAACCGGTCTTCGAGCAGAAACGGCACCGCGTCATACAGGCCGACCGCGCGTTCCTCGCTGTTGGTGAAGCAGCTGAACTGCCGCCCGGCGACGATCGGCTGGCCGGCCGCATCCTTCACATTCACCAGTCCGGCCGGGCCGTGACAGACGGCGGCGACCGCCTTGCCGTCGGCCCACATCGTCTCGATCACGCCGATCAGCGCGGCGCTGTCGGGCAGATCCCACATCGTGCCATGCCCGCCGGGCAGGAACACGCCGTCAAACTCGGCCGGGTCGATATCGGCGATGGCGACCGAGGCGTTGAGCCGGGCCATCGCCCCGGCATCGGCCTGGAAGCGCGCGACGCTGGGCGCGATCTCGCCGGCCAGCGAGTTGGCGTCGATCGGCACCGCGCCGCCGGCAATCGACGCCAGCGTCACCTCCGCGCCCGCATCGATGAACGCCCAATAGGGGGTCGCCAGCTCCTCGAACCACAGGCCGGTGGGCTTGCCGGTATCGCCCATCGCGGCGTGGGAGGTGGCGACGATCAGAATCCGTGTCATGGCATGAAGCTCCTTTGCCCGCGCCCAGATAGGAAGGGCGGCCCGAAACAAAAGGGGCCGAGACAAAAGGGGGCAGGGCCGCCCGTCCGGCGCGGCGTTGCCCGGCCGGGCCGGCTCTGCTAGCGCCTTGGGTCATGTTCCGGCGGGCCGCACCTGATCGCTTTTCCGTTTCCCGTCATGCGTCTGGCGAGGTGGGCGACGGGGTTCCCGGCCCGGCGCGCGGCCCGGCGCGCGGAAATGCCGGCGGGGGGCGCTGAATGGCCCGCACCGTCCGAACTCTGGCCGTGCTTGCCGCCGGGGCCGCCTGCATCGTCGCCGCGCTGCCCGCGACCGGCCAGCAGACGCCGGAATCGCTGCTGCCGCCGGGCTTTGCCGATCCGCCCCGTCCGGCACCCCCGCGTGCCGCCCCGCCGCCCCGCCCGACCCAGCCCGGCCAGACGCCGCCCGGCCAGACCCAGCCCGGCCAGCAGGCTGCGGGC
>NZ_JAPFGX010000072.1:0-4161 GCF_059803575.1 Sphingomonas sp. URJC2 | reverse complement strand
CGCCTCCCCCGCCGCCCCCGCCCCCGCCCCCGCCCCCGCCGCCGCCCCCGGCAGCGGTCTGCGCACCGGGGCCGTACATCGTGTTCTTCGAATGGAATGCGTCGGTCGTGACTCCGGAAGCGGCGTCGATCCTCGACAACGCGATCACGTCCTATCGTGATTGCGGCAACGCCCAGGTCATGCTGGCCGGCTACACCGACACGTCGGGTACGCCCAAGTACAACCTCGGCCTGTCGCAGCGCCGTGCCGATGCGGTGAAGGCCTATATGGCCGGCCGCGGCATTCCGGAAGGCGTCGTGACGACGCAGGCGTTCGGTGAAACCAACCTGCGCGTGCAGACTGCGGACGGCGTCCGTGAACTGCAGAACCGCCGTGTGGAAATCACCTACGGTCCGGGTTCGGGCATGTAATCTGGCCTGATGGCTTGATGATGAAGGGCCGGTCGGGAACGACCGGCCCTTTTTTATTGTTATCTTGCAGGCAGAGTTTGTTGATCGCATCTGCTGCCTGCGGTGCGAACGATCAGCGGTGGCGCGCCGTGGCTGCGATGTGATGTCGACGACAGGAGGATCAGATGATGACAGTCGGTCGGTTTATGGTGATGGCTGCACTGGTCGCTCCTGGCATTCTGGCCATGGAGTCAGGGGTGCAGGCGGCTGCCCCGCTGGCCCGCGCGAACGTCATGTTGAGCGGCCCTGACGGGCGCGAGCTCGGCGATGCGGTGCTGCGCGAGACGTCGGCGGGATTGCAGGTGTCGGTGCGCGGCCGCGGCCTGCCGCCCGGGCCGCATGGTCTTCACCTGCATATGGTCGGGCGCTGCCTCGCCCCCGATTTCGCTTCGGCCGGTGGCCATTGGAACCCGACCGGCCATGCCCATGGCCGCGACAATCCCAAGGGTGCCCATGCCGGCGATCTGCCCAATCTGATCGTGGGACCGAAAGGGCGCGGCACGCTGCGCTTTGTGATTGCCGGTGCGCGGCTGGGCGGGCCCGGCGGCTTGCTGGACGAAGATGGCGGGGCGCTGGTCGTACATGCCGGGGCCGATGACTACCGCACCGATCCCAGCGGCAACAGCGGCGGGCGCATCGCCTGCGGCGTCGTTCAGCCCAAATAGCGCGGCGCTTTGCGCGACGATGGCTGCGGCCCCGGGCGTCCGGTCCGGGCGTTGTCCGTCAGTTCGGCTCGCCCGCGCGCCGCGCCCGCTCAGCAACGCTGGCCTCCGCCGCCGGCAAAGCGCGATAGGCGAGCAGCAGCAGCAGCACCGAGATCGGCGCCACAGCCAGCAGCGCGAGGATGCCGGTGCGCAGGCTGCCGCTCAGCCCCGACACATAGCCGGTAAACCACGGCCCGAACGCCAGGCCGACCAAGGTCGTGGCGATGAAGAAGGTGGCGGTTGCTGTGCCGCGCATCCGCGGCAGCACCAGATCCTGGGTCGTCGCCGCTGCCGCGCCGAGCGCGCTGCTGGCAAGCAGCTGGATCAGGAATGACAGCGCGTAGAATAGCGGCGCGCTTCCCGTTGAATAGGCGAGGATGATCGGCACCACCGGTCCGATGATGCCGATCAGGATCACCGGGATGCGCCCGGCGGGATTGCGCCGCCGCCAGTGATCGGCCAGCCGCCCGCCCAGCACGACGCCCAGAAACCCGCCCAGCGCCGCGCCGCCGCCGAGCACGAAGCCGACGGTCGCCTTGGGCTCGCCCAGCACGCGTTCGGCATAGGGTGCGGCCCACAACGAAATCGCATAGGAGGTAAAGGCGATCAGCCCATAGCCGAGCGCGACATAGAGGAATGCCGGCGTCCCCCAGATCAGCCGGAAGGTCGGCAGATCGCGGCTGCGCAGCGCGCTGGCCCAGGAAAACACCGCATAGCCGCCCAGCGCGACCGCGCTCCATTGCGGCACCGACCCCGTCAGCCGGATCATGCCGAGCGCAAAACCGCCGGCAAGCGCTGCGGCAAGCACGTTGATCCCCAGCGCCATGGCACCGCGCCGCGCCGCGCCGATCAGCGTGAAGGGCGGGATGATCGTCACCAGTTCGCCGGCAAAATCGCGGAACGGGGAGGGCGAGACCGGCGTCGGCATCCCGTCCGACAGGCCGCGCACCGGCTCTTTCAGTGTCGCCACCCACAGCGCCAGCAGCACGCCGGGCAGGCCGACCGCCATGAACGCCGCTTGCCAGCCGACCAGGCCGAGCGGCCCGCCGCCCGGATAGGCGGCGTTCCACGCCTGCACGATCGCGCCGCCGATGAACAGCGACAGGCCGCCGCCGATATAGATGCCCGAGGAATAGACGGCGAGCGCGGTCGCCCGCTGCTCGCGCGGGAAATAGTCGGACAGGATCGAATAGGCGCAGGGCGATGCCGTCGCCTCGCCGACGCCGACGCCGATCCGCGCAAGGCTGAGCTGCCAGCCGGTGCGGCACAGGCCTGACAGGGCGGTCATCGCCGACCAGAGCGCAAGGCCGATGGTCATCAGCCGCACCCGGTGCCAGCTATCGGCCAGCCGTCCGAGCGGGATCCCGAACAGCGCATAGAAAACACCGAATGCGGTGCCGAACAGAAAGCCGAGATCGGCATCGCTCAGCCCCAGATCGCGCTTCACGTCCTCCGCAAGGATGCTCAGGATCTGCCGGTCGATGAAGTTGAGCACATAAACGATCACCAGGATCGTCAGCACATACCAGGCATAAGGCCCGCCGGGCCTGACCTGTTCCCCGTCGACCTGACCGCCCAAGCAACGCCCCCCTGATCCGTCCCGGCCATGATGCGGCCATTTCCCCAAGGGCTAGCAGAGCGCCGCGCGGCCTGCCAAAGGCTTTCGGCCATGACCGAGCGTTTCTCCTTCCAGATCACCGCGACCGACGGCCGCGCGCGCACCGGCGTGATCGCCATGCAGCGCGGCGACATTCGCACCCCCGCCTTCATGCCGGTCGGCACCGCCGCCACCGTGAAGGCGATGAAGCCCGGCGATGTGCGCGCGGCGGGTGCCGACATCATCCTTGGCAACACCTATCACCTGATGCTGCGCCCGGGGGCCGAGCGCGTCGCCCGGCTGGGCGGGCTGCACGGTTTCATGGGCTGGGACCGGCCGATCCTGACCGACAGTGGCGGCTATCAGGTGATGAGCCTGGCCGATCTGACCCGCCGGTCGGAAGAGGGGGTGGCGTTCAAATCGCATCTGGACGGGGCGCGCCATCTGATCACCCCCGAACGCTCGACCGAGATCCAGCGGCTGCTCGATTCGGATATCGTCATGGCGTTTGACGAGCTGGTGCCGGCGACATCGGCCCGCGACGTGCAGGCGGCGGCGATGGAGCGTTCGATGCGCTGGGCGCGGCGGTCGCGCACCGCCTTTCTGGATGGCGGCGCCCATGCCGAGCGCGCCGCCCAGTTCGGCATCCAGCAGGGCGCGCTTGACGAAGGGTTGCGCCGCGCCTCGGCCGATGCGCTGATCGATATCGGCTTTGACGGCTATGCGGTCGGCGGGCTGGCGGTGGGCGAGGGGCAGGAGGCGATGTTCGGCGTGCTCGATTACGCGCCCGGCCAGCTGCCCGCCGACCGGCCGCGCTATCTGATGGGTGTCGGCAAGCCCGACGACATTGTCGGCGCGGTCGAACGCGGGATCGACATGTTCGACTGCGTGCTGCCGACGCGCAGCGGCCGCACCGGCCAGGCCTTTACCCGCGACGGGCCGATCAACATCCGCAATGCCCGTTTTGCCGAGGATCAGGGGCCGCTCGACCCCGATTGCGCCTGTCCGGTCTGTGCGCGGTGGAGCCGCGCCTATCTGCATCACCTCGTCCGCGCCGGGGAAATCCTGGGCGCGATGCTGATGACCGAGCATAATATCTTTTTCTATCAGGCGCTGATGGCCGATCTGCGCGCCGCGATTGCCGAAGGGCGGCTGACCGCATTCGCGAACGGCTTTCGCGACCGCTATCTGCGCAGCTGATGCCCGCCAGACTGTTCGGATGATGCGCCGGCCCCGGCAGGGGCCGCCGGAATCAGACCGTGAAGCCGACCGACAGGAAAGACGGCACGGGGCCGTTCCAGCCTTCGTCCGGCTGGGCCGCCTGAGCATTGTCGGTGCGGCGCGGGCGTTCGGCACGGTGCGGCGTGGCGTCGCCGGACGCGTGCGCCGGCCGGGGCGGGCTGGCCGGGCG
>NZ_JAPFGX010000071.1:0-4181 GCF_059803575.1 Sphingomonas sp. URJC2 | reverse complement strand
GACCGCCGCAGCGCGCGACCGCCGCCGGGCACGGCGCGGCGAAAGGCGCGGGCGCGGGCGGGGCTGACCGGCGGTGAACCGGCTCGCTTTGTTCGATTGCGACGGCACGCTGGTCGACAGCCAGGCGGCGATCTGCCGCGCCATGGACGATTGCTTTGCCGAACGGGGGCTGGTGCCGCCCGACCGTCACCGCGTGCGCCGCATCGTCGGGCTGAGCCTGATGGAGGCGATGCGCGCGCTGGTGCCCGATGGCGGCCATGATCTGCACCGCGCGCTGACCGACAGCTACAAACAGGCTTTCCAGCGCCATCGCGGGGCCGGGCTGGTCGAAGAGCCGCTGTTCGACGGCATTGCCGAGGCGCTGGAGCGGCTGGTGCAGGCGGGCTGGCTGCTCGGCGTCGCCACCGGCAAGTCGGATCGCGGGCTGAAACTGTGTCTGGAACGCCATGGCCTGACCGGCCATTTCATCACCCTGCAGACCGCCGACCGCCACCCGTCCAAGCCCGATCCGTCGATGCTCAATGCCGCGATGGCCGAGGCCGGGTCCGGCCCCGCGACCACGGTGATGATCGGCGACACGGTGTTCGACATGGCGATGGCGGTGACCGGCGGTGCGCATGCGCTGGGGGTCGATTGGGGCTATCATGATGCCGCCGAACTGCGCGCGGCGGGCGCGCGGGCGGTGGCGGTGGCCGCCGCCGATCTGCCCGGCTGGCTGGAGCAGATGACATGACCGACGATCCGGCGCGGACGCGCTTTTTCCTGCTGTCGCTGACCCGGCTTGGCGGCGCGGTGCTGCTGATGCTCGGGCTGGTCGCCGCCTCGGGCCGCTTTGCCGGCGTCCCGCGCGCGGGTGGCATCCTGCTCGTGCTGGCCGGAGCGTTCGGTTTTGCATTGCTGCCTCGGCTGCTCGCCCGGCGGTGGCGGAGCCGGCAGTGAAGCGGTTCTGGACGACCGCCGAGGCGGTGGGGGGCGAGGTGCGGCTCGACGGCCGGCCGGTGCGCACCCCCGGCCGTTCGCCGCTTGCCGTGCCGTCGCCCGCGCTGGCGGCGGCGCTGGCCGCGGAATGGCAGGCGGTGGGCGAAACGGTCGATCCGCGCGCGATGCCGCTGACCGGGCTGGCCAATGCCGCGATCGACATCGTCACCCCCGACCCGGCCGGCTTTGCCGCCGGGCTGGCGCGCTATGGCGAAAGCGATCTGCTCGCCTATCGCGCCGCGCATCCCGCCGCGCTGGTCGCGCGCCAGCAGGCGCTGTGGGATCCGCTGATCGGTTGGGCGGAACGCCGCCATGACGTCACCGTCATCCGCGTCGAAGGGGTGATCCACCGCCCCCAGCCAGAGGCGACACTGGCCCGGCTGGGCGCGGCGGTGGCGGCGCTCGATCCGTTCACCCTTGCCGGCCTGTCCCCGGTCGTGACCATTGGCGGATCGCTGATCGCCGCGCTGGCGCTGGTCGAGCAGGCGGCCGCACCCGACGCGCTGTGGGATGCGGTGATGCTCGACGAGCTGTGGCAGGAAGAGCAATGGGGCGCGGACGATCTTGCACTGGCCGCGCGCGCCGCGCGCCGGGCCGAATGGGACGCGGCGGTGCGCTTCCTTGCGTTACTGGGCGGCTGACCGGCCGGGGCGGCTGAGCTGCCAGGCGATGACCGCGCCGGCACCGGCAAACCCCGCCAGATCGGCGACCAGCGCATAGATGGCATAGCCCCAGGCCCCGTGCATGAACACCGGCAGGCCGAGATGGATCCACGCGCACACCGCCGCCGCCAGCACCAGCGCGGTGCGCCACAGCGCGGCAAAGCCCCTGACCGGCAGCGCGGCGAGCGCCAGCGCGAGCAGCAGCCCGGTGCCGAGCGCCAGCACCAGCCCGGCGGTCAGCGATGCCGAATCCATCACCGGAAAGCCGCCGCTGTTGAAGATCACGGTCGCGACCGGACCCTGGCCATACAGGCTCGTCCCCTGCGGCGTCGCCGGATCGGGGACCAGATAGGTGCCGGTGCCGCCCGGCCCGAGCGTTGTCGCCATCAGCGCGTGCAGCTCGGCCATCCGGCTTTCGTCGGCGCGCGAAAAGGCAAGCGCGGTCAGCGGCGTGCCCCAGAACAGCCCGCCGACCACAAACAGCACCAGCCCGCCCAGCAGCCCGCCCGTCAGAATCCTGATCATCATCGCCCTTCCCGCAACCGTCCCCGGACCGAAGGCGAACGCGCCGCGTGCCGATCCGGTTGCCGGAGCCGGTGTTCCGGCGGTGAAGGCTGCGCCCGCAGGCGCGGGGCGTCAATCCTTGGCGCGGGTCAGGTTGCGGACAAAGCCGATCAGCCCGCCCTGGCGGCTGCGCTTCAGCCGTTCGGCGTCGAGGATCGTCTGCACCTTCTGGAAACAGGCCTCGGCATCGTCGTTGACGAGCACATAGTCATAGCCGTCCCAATGGCCGATTTCGGCGGCGGCGCGGCTCATCCGCGCGTCGATCACCTCGTCGCTGTCGGTGCCGCGCCCGCGCAGCCGGCGCTCCAGCTCGTCCATCGACGGCGGCAGGATGAACACGCGCACGACGTCTGCGCCGGCCAGCTGATACAGCTGCTGCGCGCCCTGCCAGTCAATGTCGAACAGCACGTCGCGGCCCTGGGCGAGCATCGCCTCGACCGGCGCGCGCGGCGTGCCGTAACGCTGGCCGAACACATGCGCCCATTCCAGGAACTCGCCGGCGGCCACCATGTCCTTGAAGCGCGCCAGATCGACGAAATGATAATCGCGCCCGTCGACTTCGCCGGGGCGGATCGGCCGGGTCGTCACCGACACCGACATTTCCAGATTGCGGTCGGCGGCGAGCAGCTTGCGCGAGATCGTCGATTTGCCCGCGCCGCTTGGCGACGACAGGATCAGCAACAGGCCGCGCCGCTTGAATTTGTGCGGATCGTCGGCGCGGGGCGTGGGGGATGGGGCGGGGCGGAACACGGCCCTGCTAGTGGCGCGGCCATGCGCCGCCGTCAATGCTCGCCCGCGCGCGATCGTCCCGCTTCGGTGCAGCCCGCAGCCGGTCAGGCCTTGGGCGTGCCGCGCCGCCGGTCGAGCGCCTTTTTGGCGACATAGGCGCCGCCGAGCACCAGGCCGAGCGGGCCCATGCGGCGCAGCGCGCCGACCGCGACCGCGCCGATCACCGCGCCCTTGAGGCCGCCCTTGCCGTCGCGCCGGTCGATTTCCCGGCCCACCAATGCCCCGATCACCTTGCCGATCATGCTCTGCTCCTTCTGCCGCGCGCACCTGCGACGTGCGGCACGCCACCTGCATAACGCGCGAATGCCGCTTTCGCGATCATGAACGGCGGGCGGCTTTTTCGGCGAGGCCCGATACGCCCTCGCGCCGCGCCAGCTCGTCCATCACCTGATCGAACGACAGGTCGTGCGCGTCGAGCAGCACGGCAAGGTGGAAGATCAGGTCGGCGACCTCGCCGACCAGCCCGTCGCGGTCGCCGCTTGCCGCCGCAATCGCGGTTTCGACCGCCTCCTCGCCGACCTTCTGGGCGATTCGCCGGACGCCGCGCGCGCGCAGCCGCGCGACATAGGACTGGTCGGGATCGGCATCGCGCCGGGCGCGGACAAGGGCTTGAAGCGCGGTCAGGTCCATGACCCGCCTGTCGCGCGCCCGCCCGCCCCGGTCAAGCGCGGTGCTGGGATCCGCCGCCCCTGACGAGCAGCAGCAGCCCGATCGCCGCCATGCCCAGCATCACCCAGTGCGGCGCACCCAGATCGGGCATCTCCGGCACCGACAGCCGCCGCAGCGCCGGAAACATCCGCGCCAGTTCGCCATAGGCCGACGGCCCGGCCAGAAGAATGACGCCGGCCATCGCCATATTCCCCATCAGTCGCAGACCAGACATGATCACAACCTCCTCTGGCCCAAGGTTACGCAAGAACCCTGCCAGAATCGGTTAAGCCCGGCCTCCGGCGCGATGCCGAGGTTAGCGCCGTCGAAAGGCTCGGCCGGGGTGTCAGCCTGGCCGACAGCGACAAGCGGGGTGTTGCCGTCGTCGCGGCACGGGTGTTTGTTTGGGAAGAACGGCACCGGAAGTTTGTAACTGCGAAGAACGGCACCGGGTGTTTGTGATTGGGAAGAACGGCACCGGCCCGCACCCCCACCCGGCCTCCCACAGTGTATCCTGCCGTTGGGAGGCCGGGTGGGGGT
>NZ_JAPFGX010000070.1:0-4313 GCF_059803575.1 Sphingomonas sp. URJC2 | reverse complement strand
AACGCGGTGCTCGTCCATCCCCGCACTTCAACCACCGCCCCCGAGCCAAGCAAGGTGCCGTCAGAACACCGCTTACCTTTATCAGAGCGTTCGAGTGCCTTTTAGAGGGCTACGGCATAACCTTTCGCATGGGCTTGAAAAAGCGACGCCGACCGAAGGCGGCTAATAAATGATAGGCAGAATAACGCCATTGTGTATTGCCCTGATATGACTATTCTTATCCTCGATAAATTGAATTATTTTTCCGGCCATGGATCGAGTAAGCCCTGTATATTTTAGGACATATTGCATTGCCTTGTATCTGAACGAAAACTTACGGCTGAGCGTCCTAAGCTTCGCCCCGAGATGATCCGTTGAGCTATCGAGATCAGGACTGGAACCCTCGGCCGGAACGTCGAATATTTTCTTCGCCCCATGCGGACGCGCATGCTCGGTAATCTCGCCAACTGCGTCGCAGATCCGGACAATGTCTGTCTTGCCATATGCGCCTTCGCTAGCCGGACGGTGGATCTGGAAGGATGCACCAAGGTTTCCGAGCCGGACGAGGCACGCGACCTTGCGGCCGACGCCAAGGCGCTCAGCCAGTCAAGCTGCGACTTCGCTCGTCCCTCCATCATCTTCAGCGCTGATATCGGCATCCGTGTAACCATGGGGGTGGCCAATCTTGCGCAAAAAGCGCGGATGATTGTCTCTCGGTGCCAGCTCGTCATTGTAGCGCGCCCAGATGTCGCTCTCGGCACACTCGAAGCCCTCCAGCTCGGCGTGAAGACACGTTCCCATTGCAAGATCGACGATCGCAAATGCGCTGCCTGTGCCTCCCCCCTCTCGCGAAGGATGGACAGCACAGGTCGCCACCCATGCCGCTCCTGTGCTGCCTGCACGGTATACTTCTCCAGTACCGCCGATCTTTTCGCCCAACACTACCTTCAAACGCCAGCCTTGAACCAGCGAACGGGCCCACAGTGAGGCTTTATCCACGGAATTTCTCACCACTGGACCAAGTGGTTCTGACGCCTCTGAATCAAGGTGTGGTGTAACCGAGAGGCCCGCTAACCACTGCTGACTACTCGCACGGTCGTAGCGGATTGGTCCAAACTGGATGCTTACGGCCGCTCCCAGCCCGTGTGTCATGCGATAGACGTTGTATGGAAGCGACGTCGGAGGGAAGATCATGAGTAGTTGGGGGCGTGGTAATGATTCTATTCGACTTCGTGGGCTCGCCTTGGCGAGCGCCGCGTTGGTCTCAGCCTGCGGAGGCGGGGGCAGCTCGTCCGGCGAGGGCGTGACGGTCGTCCCTGGCCCGCCGACCGCCGGCCCGTCACCGATACCAACGCCTAACCCCACCGCGCCTCCGCCGACGGCTGAGCAGTTGGAATATCAGCGTTCCGGCGCGGCGGTCGCAGCCAATGCGGACGCCGCATATCGCGCGGGCGTCACCGGCCGGGGCGTCAGAATTGCGGTGATTGACACGGGCGTTACGCCGGGTCTGAGCGAGTTCGCCGGCAGGATCGATCCGGCGAGCGGCGACGTGGCGGGCAGCCGCGGGCTCGTGGACCACAACGGTCATGGGACATGGATGTCGTCGGTCGCGCTGGCGGCGCGCGACGGCCGGGGCATGCACGGCGTAGCGTTTGAGGCAACGCTGCTTTCCTTTAACGTTTCGACGCCCGGCGACTGCACGCCCCAAAGCTGCGCCACGAGACTGGACCACCTCGTCCAAGCCATCGATGCGGCTGTGGCCGCTGGCGCACGCGTCATCAATTTCTCCGCCGGGCTGGACGTGGCGTATCCCGAGATCATCGACGCGGTGCGCCGTGCCGCTGCCGCCGGGGTGGTAATGGTAGTCAGCGGCGGCAACAAAGCGGGCGCGGCCGAGCCGGACGAGCTAGCGCGCGCCATGGCAGAGGCCGGAGCGGGCCTGGTCATCATAGCAGGCGGGCATGATACGGTCGGTCGCGCGCATGCCCTCACCAATCGCGCAGGCGACGGGCCAGCCTCGGCCTGGTACCTCAGCGCGCTCTCCGTCAATGTCGCCGCTACCGGACGTGACGGTACAGTAACCTTCTTGTCGGGCTCATCGGCTGCCGCGGCGGCGATTAGCGGCGCGGTGGCCTTGATCGCGCAGGTGCGTTCAGATCTCACCGGAAAGCAGATCGTGTCCCTGCTCCTGAAGAATGCGACCGACGCCGGAGCGCCCGGTCGCGATCCCACATATGGTAACGGAAACCTGAACATCGCCGCCACGTTCGCTGCGCTGGAGGCCGAAAAGTAAGATTGCCTTCGCATGGTGCACGGAGCGGCAGGACGAGCAAGGATCCAAGCGAATGGTCTCTAAGACTGTCCCTCTTCGATCCTGCGTGCCGGAACCCCGACCTCGCCTCGAGCGTTGCACTCCATTTTCCCGCCGACAAAGAGTAGCACCTGTACGTACTCGAGGAGCTGCCGAACAGATCAACTACTGCCCCAGAATGCACTTTAAGTCCTTGATCGGTGTAATTCACATTGGATAGCCTGGATTGGAACGCCCTAGGGTATGGATCCAGGACCTAGCACTGCTTTGGCAGACGTTCATTTTTGAGATTCACAGGAGTCGCTTATCGTGATTCAAGATCGTCAGCGTGTGGAGGCTGGCGATGGTGGAAGCATGGCGGGATGAGCTGACGGATTGGCTAGCGCCTTTTGTGGGGATGTTGGGCGATCGGCGCAGGGCGCGGATGTGTCCGGCATATGTCGAGGGGTTGATCGGCCCTGGTGACCGCAAGAGTATGCAGCCGATGGCGATGCGTTCGCCGGGGATTGGCTACGATCAGCTGCACCATTTTATCGGCGGTGCCCTGTGGGACAGCGCGCCATTGGAGGAGGAACTCTGTCGGCAGGCCGATGGCCTTGTAGGTGGCAGCGATGCCTGGTTGATCATCGATGACACGGCTTTGCCCAAGAAGGGGCGTGCGTCGGTCGGCGTGGCTCCGCAATATGCCTCGGCGCTTGGCAAGAACGCGAACTGCCAGACCCTCGTGTCGGTGACGCTGGCATCGAACGAAGTGCCGGTCATGATCGGGTTGCGCCTGTTCCTGCCTGAGAGCTGGACCAGCGATGCGGCGCGGATGGACCGTGGCAAGGTTCCTGCAGAGGCGCGCGCCTATCGCACCAAGCCCGATATCGCCCTTGCCGAGATCGACCGCGTTCGCAGCGCTGGTGTGCGCTTCGGCGGCATATTGGCCGACGCTGGCTATGGCCTGTCCGGCCCGTTCCGGCAGGCTCTTACCGAGCGCGGTCTGACCTGGGCAGTGGGCATACCTTACAAGCAGAAGGTCTATCCGGCCGATGTTGCCATGATCTTCCCGGTTGCTGGCCGCGGACGGCCACGCAAGAACCATGTGCCTGACGTTGCTTCGCGTCCCGCCCAAGAAGTGCTCGAGAGCGCCAAGTGGCAGACCGTGACCTGGCGGCGCGGCACCAAGGGCAAGCTGTCGGCACGCTTTGCTGCCATGCGCGTGCGGGTGGCAGACGGCCCGCCGCAGCGGATCGGTGATCTCGGCCAGCAGCATCTTCCCGGCGAAGAGGTATGGTTGGTCGGGGAGCACCGCTCCACCGGCGAACGCAAATACTACCTCAGCAATCTGCCCGCCGACACACCGCTCAGGAAGCTGGCCGGCGCCATCAAGGCCCGCTGGGTCTGCGAGCAAGCCCATCAACAGCTGAAGGAAGAGCTCGGCCTCGATCACTTTGAGGGACGATCGTGGCAGGGACTTCACCGACACACCCTCATGAGCATGATCGCGTTCGCCTTCCTGCAAGCCCGTCGCCTCAGGGCAGCGGGTCGGAAAAAAAAAGAAGCCCGAGCCCGCCGCCGCAGCCGACCCTGCCTGCCATCAGGCAGGCAATCCTGACCCAACTCAGCCAGCCTCCGCCGCCAACATGCCCGCACTGTCGTAGACGATGGCGACGAATGATCCGCAGAAATCTGCCAAAGTAGTGCTAGGCTTCGTGGACAAAGTGTGTCCACAGGCTGATTGACGCGAGCGTGACAAAGCCGCGCGGCCCGCGCATCGAGGTCGCACTCTGCGGCTTTGTCGTACCGGGTTTTGACCCGGCGCCAGTTTTTGGGCTTGCTGAAGAGCCGCTCGATGAGGCCGCGCCGGCGGTACTTCACCCGTTCGTGAGGGATCGATATGCGCCGGTTCGCCATGGGCGGGATGACCGCTTCGACATCGGTGGCCGAAATCTCCGCGCGAACGTAAGCGGTGTGCTCAGGCCACGGCGGTCCACGGCATCAGCTCGCCGACCGCATTCGCGGGGTGACCGGCAGCAAG